>CAZPJD010000185.1:0-3155 GCA_964586775.1 uncultured bacterium
CGCTGGGCAGCGCGCCCTCCATGCCCGCGACGACGATCACCACCGACGCGCGCGCGAGCGTTTCGCGCGCCGCCGCCAGCCGGTGCAGCCCCGCCACGCCGACGTCGAAGATCGTCTCGACCCGGTTGCCAAAAACCCGCGCGGTGACCGCCGCTTCCTCGGCAACGGGAATATCCGATGTCCCCGCCGAGATGACGGCAATGACGCCGCGCCCGCCCTCGGCGAGCGCGCCCTTGGCGAGCGTGCGTGCGGTCTCGTGATATTCGAGATCGGGATACGCCGTCAGCACCGCCTGCGCCTTTTCGGCCGAGACGCGCGTGACGAGCAACGGCGAGCCCGAGTCGAGCATCCGCCCGACGAGCGCGACGAGCTGCCCCGCCGACTTGCTCTCGGCGAAGATCACCTCGGGAAAACCGCGACGCAGCGCACGATGATGATCGAGCTTGGCGAAGCCCAGATCCTCGAAGGGTTCGCGGGCAAGCGCGTCGAGCGCAGCGGCGGGCGCGGCTTCACCGCGCGCCACGCGTTCCAAAAGTTCGAGTGCGGATGTCCGGTCCACGACGTATCCTTTGCAGACGATGACCCGGCGATGTTATCCCGCCGTCGGCGCGTCGGGCAACGTAAGCGGCACGGGCGTCGCGTGAAGATTCTCCACGAGATAAATCGCGGCGGCCACGACGAAGATCGCGACCACCGCCGCGGCGAGGTATTTCTCGATCCCCTTCGCGGCATCGACGGACAAAACGCGCCGGGCGGCCTGCCCGATGAGGTAGCCCGCCGCGCCTCCAATCGCCGCCCAGAAGATCTTGCCGAACAAGTGCATGGAGACGAGCGCGCCCGGGACCTTCAGCCCGAACGCCCACGCGTGCTCGATCGGCGCGTAGACCGGGCGCGGCCAGTGGGCGAAATCGGAAACGAGAAACGCCAGCAGAAACGCCGCCGCCGCCACCCACCACGCGATGCGTTGCCGCGCGTCCATCGTCAAACGCCTCGCTCCATGGTGACGAGCAGCCCCATCACCACACACCCCGCCAACGTCGCCGCCGCGATCCATGCCGCCGCGACAAAGAGCCGCCCGCTGCTCGGCGACCGCTCAGCGCGGGCTGCGCGCTCCATCGCGACGGCGAGCGCCACGAACGGAATCACCAGCGCGCCCAGGTGCTCCTTGATCTCGAAAACCGCCGTCATCGCCGGGGCGAATCGATCGAGAAACAGCCCTCGCACGTTGACGCGAAAATTCGGATAAGCCAGGAGTCCCGTCGCGACGCACGCCGCGAACGCCGCAGCCATAACGACGGCGTAAGTGCGTCCACGCGACCCGAACGAGCCGCGCATCAACGCATTCGTCGCGTACACGGCCAGATGAATCGCCGTCGCCGCCGCGATGAATCCCGCCAGCGCGTGGACGAGCACGAGCGGCTTCGCGATCGAATGCGCGAAAATGTCGACCAATTGCCCTACCCCACCAAACGGCGGCGATCATGTCGGGATTCGGTCACCGTGTCGAGAGTTCGGCTTGCATCGCTCGCGCGTTTTGATAGGGTCCGGCGCATGTCGGGCGAGAAAATCGGGATACTGGGCGGGACCTTCGATCCCATTCATGGGGGTCACATCCGCGCCGCGCGTGCCGCACGCGAAATGCTCGGGTTGGGCCGCGTTCTGCTCGTGCCCGGCGCGCGCCCGCCGCACAAGGACACGGGGCCTTTCGCGAGCGCCGAGGATCGCCTGGAGATGGTGCGCATCGCGACGCGCCATGAGGCGGGACTCGAGGCGTGCGACCTGGAACTGCGTCGCGGGGGCGAAAGCTACACTCTTTTGTTGTTGAAGGATCTCGCCCGCGAATACCCCGACGCGCACCGCACGTTTTTGCTCGGCATCGATGCGTATCTGGAGATCGCGTCTTGGCACCGGCTCGGCGACGTGCTGCCCCTTGCCGACTGGGCGATCCTGCGTCGCCCGGGCTGGCATCTGCCGTCGCTCGTCGAGCCGCTACGCGAATGGGGTACGGGCTTCGTGGGAGATGACCGCCGCGCGATCGTGCGTGCGTCGCCCAAAACGCGGATCTTCTACGTGCTTATCCCCGAGCACGACATCTCGAGCACGCACGTACGCGAGATCATCGCGCAGGGCGGCGACACGAGCGCCGCGCTGCACGCCGACGTGCGTGCCTTCATCGACGAACGGGGATTGTATCGAAGTCGATCTGAAGGGAACTGAGCCGCGGGCGATTACTTGCCGGCGGGCGTCTTCTCGGGATGAATCGGGAACTTCGGCGTAGAGCCGTCCCGCTCGAGCTTCTTCTTGCGCGGCTGGTTCTGGGCGCGCGTTTTGTGCTTGCGTCGGGCTTCGGTGATGATCGTGTTGGAGGCCATGGCGTTGTCCTTTCCCTTCGAGCCGCCGGGTTATAGGAAATCGCCCCCGCGTTGTCAACAAACACCGCTCGCGACGCGCAAATCGGCTTGACAAGAAAGGGTCCGCGAATATGATTCGCCGTCGCGCCCGCGCGCGGCCCTGTTCCTGGGTAGCTCAGTCGGTAGAGCAGGTGGCTGTTAACCACCGGGCCGGGGGTTCGAGTCCCTCCCCAGGAGCCAATAAAATCAACGGGTTTGGCGGTTTTCGCCAAACCCGTTTTCCTATTGAGTCCCCAATGAGTCACCAGAAGAGCGCTCTCGAAAATCCCGATCCCTTTTCGCCATAAGGAAAATGAAGCCAACCAAGGGAGGTCTCATGCGAACGTTCGTCCGCGTCCTTGCTTATTCGGTGGTCACGTATTTCGGCGTCCGGCAAACGATCGAAGAGGTCTGCCGACTTCTGGAACCCGAGGAGCCGGTGCGTCGAATCCGCCGGTGATGAGCCGGGTCTGACGACCTGCTCCGTGCGAATCCGATCCGCCGTCGTGCAGCGGATCGCCGAGCAAACCACGTCCCATCCGTTCCCTCATGAACGGCCGAGCCCCGGCGATCCGAAGCTAACCTCGGGGGCTTCGGCCTTCGGAAAACCCGGCCACGCGCGTTCGACCGCGGGGCCGCGCGAACTTTGAAACAGAAAAAACTTTTCGAACCCCCTTTTTGCAAATGACCGATTTACGGTCACGCTGTGCACACAGGTGCGTGATCGGGTTGTCCAATTTCGGCCCCTTTGCTTGGACAACCCTC
>CAZPJD010000186.1:0-6365 GCA_964586775.1 uncultured bacterium
CGTCGTGCTGCAACTGTTCGACATCTCCAACTTCGCGGACCCGCAATTGGCGTTCAAGCAGGTCGTGGCCGAGGGCTGGGACGGCGACTCCGAAGCGCTGCGCGACCACAAGGCGTTCCTGTACTACGAGCCCAAGGATCTGCTGGCGATTCCGCTCACCGAGTACGGTTGGGATGATTGGACCGACGACGACTGGACCGACGACGACTGGGACGGTGGCGAGATTCCGCCGGACGAGGCCGAACCCGTCGCCGCCGATGACGATGGCCCGCGCACCGGCGTGATGGTCTATCGCGTCACGCCCGATGCCGGTTTCACGCTGCTCGGATTCGTCGATCACACGGCCTATCTGCCCGAGGAAGGCGGCGACACGATGTGGAGCCTGCCCATCGCGCACCGGTCGGTCGTGATTGGCGACTACCTCTATACGATCTCCGACGCCGCGATCGTCGCTTCGCTCATCACCGGCGTTGAAGAAGTGGCACACGACGACCTGCCCTACGAAAATCCGTGGGACGACTACTGGGACGACCCGTGGACGGACGACGGTTGGACCGACGGGGGCTGGGAGGGATAAGAGCCGTTCGCGCGTCATTCGCGCTCGGGAAAGGGGATTGGCGACGGGCCGGTCCCCTTTCCATTTGACCCTCGACCACTTCCTGGTCCTTCGAATTCGCCTTTACCCATCACCGTCGTTTTGCTAATCTACGTCCCCCAAGGCATCCGGCCTGCTCGGCCGATTTCCGATCATCATCCGGAGGTGTTTTCGTGCCCGTCGCGCCCTTGTTCCGCCCCGTGCCGGATCGGGCGATGCGCGTGGCGGGTTTCGTGTCAGGGTCCGGGACGAATCTCGTCCGGATTCTCGAGCACGAGCGACGGCTGGATGCGTCGCGCCCAAAAAGCCCCTTCCGCGTGATCGTGATCTTCACGGACAATGCGGCCAGCAACGCGAATTCGATCGGCGAGCGGTTCGACGTGCCCGTCGTCACGAGCGACATCATGGATTTCTACCGCTCGCGAGGCCACGCCGACAAACGCGACCTTTCGCTGCGTCCCGCGTTCGACGAACGCACCCTCGAACTCCTGAGCGAGATTCCCATCGATGTCGTCGCTCTGGCTGGCTACATGAGCATCGTCACGAAACCGCTGCTCGAGCGTTTCAACGGCCGCATGATCAACGTACACCCGGCGGATCTGTGCGTGCGCGATGGGCATCGGCGTCTCTACACCGGTGCGCGGGCGGTGGATCTCGCCATCGCCGCGGGGGACCGAGCCCTACGCTCGTCGGTGCACATCGTGCGCGAGGCCGTCGATTACGGCGAGGTGCTGCTGCGTTCCGCACCCGTTCCCGTGGAGCTTCCCGAGGGAACGAATGCGGCGGATCTGGCGAAGCCCGAGCGAAAGGCGGAGCTGCGGCGAATTGCGGACGAGCACCAAACGCGCCTGAAAGAGCGGGGTGATTGGGAAATATTTCCGCGCGTGCTCGAGTGGATCGCGGACGGACGATACGGATTCGACGAGGCGGGCGGATTGTGTTTCGACGGAGCGGGTGCTCCATCGGGCGTGCTGTTGAATGACGACGGCGAGGCGGTGATCGCCTCCGGAAAGGATTTGTGATGCCGGGCAATGTGGTCGAAAAGATCGACCGATTCGTAAAGGTGCGGCGTGTGCTGATTTCGGTTTTCGACAAGACGGGTCTGGATACCTTCGTTCCTGAACTCGTGCGCGTCGTGCCCGACGTGAAGATTCTTTCGACCGGCGGCACGTTCGCGTCGATCGAGAAGATCCTCGGCGCGCGCGCTGGCGCGATCCTGCAACAGGTGAGCGACTACACCGGCCAGCCCGAGACGCAGGGCGGCCTCGTCAAGACGCTCGACTTCAAGATCTACCTCGGCCTGCTGACCGAAACCTACAATCCGTCACACCAGGCCGATCTCGCGCGCACCGACGCATCGCCGATCGACATGGCGGTCGTAAACCTCTACCCCTTCGCCGCGGTCATTCGCAACGATTCGGTGTCGGTGGAAGAGGCGCGCGCGAACATCGATATCGGCGGGCCGTGCATGATCCGCGCGTCGGCCAAGAACTACATCCGCACGGCGAGCGTGACCGATCCCGCGGACTACCCCCGAATCATCGAGGCGCTCGAAGAAAACGGCGGCGCGCTGGATCTGGATCTGCGTTTCGACCTTGCGAAAAAGGCGTTCGCGCACACGGCGGAGTACGACGCGACGATCGCGGGCTATCTGGGCGTGGCGACCGACAATGCCGTTCGCGGCTGCTATCAGCTCGTGGAGTGAGACATGGCCGATGACCTGAAAAAGGCGTACCGCACGATCCTCGAGGATCACTTCCCCGACAAGATGCGCATCGTGTTTGGCGAGGGCGCGCGCGAGCAGACGCTGTTTTACGAGCGCGTCACGTGGGACATCGACGGCGAGCGCAAGGGGCTTCGTTACGGCGAAAACCCCGGGCAGGAAGCGGCGCTGTACCGTCTCGCCAACGGCAACCTGACGCTCGGTGCTGTTTCGTGCATCGCGCCGGGCCGCTGGCTCGCGTCGGATGTCGAGCTGCTCCAGTCGGGCAAGCACCCGGGCAAGATCAACATCACCGACGCCGACAACGCGCTCAACATCATCCGGTATTTTTCGGATCGCCCGTGCGCGGCGATCATGAAGCACAACAACCCGAGCGGCGTGGCGCTGGGTTCGTCGCCCGCCGAGGCGTACGTGCGTGCCGACATGGCGGATCGCGTCGCCGCGTTTGGCGGATGCATCGCGTTCAATCGGGCGGTCGACCGCGAGACGGCGGATGAGATCGCCAAGCGCTACGCCGAGGTCGTCGTCGCACCCGAGTTCGAGGACGGCGCGATGGAGATCCTCACGCAAAAGAAGAACCTGCGCATCATGCGCATCGCGCGGATGGATCGGCTGCACGAAATCGTCGCCGAGCCCTTCGTCGATTTCAAGAGCATGATCGACGGCGGACTTGTGGCGCAGTGGTCGTACACGCCGCAGGTGCGCACGCGCGAGGGCCTCGTGCCCGCCACGACGTCATACAAGGGCCAGACCTTTTCGATCCGGCGCAAACCGAGCGAGCGCGAACTCGACGACATGCTGTTCGGCTGGCTGGTGGAGTCGGGCGTGACGAGCAACTCGGTGATCTACGTGCGCGACGGCGTGACGATCGGCATCGGCACCGGCGAACAGGACCGCGTGGGCGTCGCCGAGATCGCGCGCGACAAGGCGTATCGCAAGCTGGCCGACCGCATCTGCTTCGAACGCATGGGTCTGTCGCTCTATGAGCTGATCGCCAAGAATCCGCAGCGCGCCGAGCAGATTCAGCGCGACGCGGCCGAGCTGAAGGGCGGGTTGCAGGGCTCCGTGATGATCTCGGACGGATTCTTTCCCTTCCGCGACGGCATCGAGGTCGGCCTGCGCGAGGGCGTGAAGGCCATCGTGCAGCCGGGCGGATCGATCATGGACTGGGACTGCATCGAGGCGTGCAACGACGCCGGCGCGACCATGGTATTCACCGGCGAGCGGTCGTTCAAACACTGACGGGGTAGGGTGGTGAAGCTCAACAACATCAATCTGACAACCATGGGCGAGTTCGCATCGGCGGTGTCGGCCGATCCGGCGAAGGCGCAAATGCGCAAGCGAGCCGAGGGCGAGTGGAATTTCGCCGACGGCGAAGCGCAGTTTCGTGCGGTGATGCCGCACGCCTCGGGCGCGACGACGGTGCAATCCGACTTCGGGCCGCCCATGGGCGGGGCGGGGCTCGCGCCCGATCCCATCCAATACTGTTTGTTCGGCCTGTGCGCCTGCTACACGGGAACCTATGTGCAGATCGCGGCGGAGCAGGGCGTTGTGCTGAAGCGTGTAAAGACCGTGGTGGAAAATCAGGTCGACCTCACGCGGGCATTCGGGCTCTCGCAAAATCCGATGGTGAAAGCCGTGACGATCACGATCGATGTGGAGTCCGACGCGCCACGCGAGGTGCTCGAACGCATCAAGGCCGAAGCCGCGAACAAGTGCCCGGGCGTCTACTGCGTATCGAATCCGATTCCGCTGACGATCGAGCTGGCCTGAACCTTCGGCAGTTCGTGGCCCAAAGACATCGGGCGCCCCTCGCGGGGCGCCCGGCGTCGTTTGACTTCGCGGCGATTACAGGTCGACGCAGATATTCGTCAGCTTGTTGCTCAAATTCCCGTTGGCGTCGGTGACCTCGACATCCGCGCACAGATCGACGGGGACGCCCGTCAGATCGACCGGGATGCCGCCGATCTCGACCGGATTCTCGCAGTCGGGCGCACTGGGTGCGCCGCCCACGAAGTCGTCGAAGAAGATTTCGTAATCGCCGAAGAACGGCACGTGCGTTCCCGCGAGCCACGTGAAGACCTGCCCGCCGGAGAGGTCATTGTCTTCGTCGCAGATCGACCACATCAGCAGGTGCGTGTAGTCGGGTTCAGGCGGATCGACCTCGAACCAGTAGCCGTCGCTCAGTTGCGGCGGGTTGTTTCCGGGCGGGGTGTAACCCTCGCAGCCTTGGCCGAGCGCCACGAGTTCGGCGTCGCAGCCCACCAGGTTGAATCCCACGGCGCTGTAATGCACCTGCAACTCGCCGAAGTCCGACGCCCGCGTGATGCGGATCGTGAGCGAGCGGTTTTCGCCTTCCAGCGGGCTGCACACGCCCATCACGTAATTGCTGCGCGACCAGTCGTCGATCAGGTTCGAGATCGTCTCGAACGCTTCGGCCAGATCGGACGAGTCGTCGACGCTCACGAAGTTCGTCGGGCTGCTGGCGAGCTCGGCCACGTCGTCCTGGTTGTAATCGCCGTTGATGCCGATCGTGTAAGACATCACGTCCGATTCGGCGAGCTTGGCCAGCACGTAGGCGCGCAGCTCCTCGGCGTCGCCCGTTTCGTGCGTGCCGTCGGTGAAGAGCACGAGGTTGCGCGAAACGAGATCATCGGTGAGCCCTTCCTGCTCGACGAGATCGAGTCCGTTCGCGAACGCGCCGTAGAGGTTGGTCGACCCGCGTCCGGGTTCGGAGCGCAGGGCGTTGATGGTGGCGTAGAGCGTGGCCGGATCGTCGGTGAAATCCTGCACCAACTCCGACGCTTCGGTGCTGCCGAACGCGTAGATTCCGACGGAGTGACGGAAGTTGCCGGTCTGGGCCTCGACGAGACCCTCGACGAAGATTTCCGCGCCGTCGAGCACGTCGTCGAGCCGGTCGTTCTCGACGATGGAGTTGGACCTGTCGAGGATGAGGATGGTGTAGAACTCGAAATTCATCGCCTCGACGAAGGATGACGATCCGCCCTCGGACTGGAACGGCTCGCCGGTTTCGTCGTTGATGACCTCGAAGTTCTCGTCGGTGATGTCGGGAACCGGGTCGCCTTCGCAGGTCTGGACCGTGAAGGTCGTCCTCACGCCGGCGGGATCGCAGACTTCGGCGTCTCCGCGCATTTCGAGGATGAATCCGGGGCACGTGTCGTCGTCGTCGGCATCGTCGTCGGTGTCGTCGTCGGCGTCATCGTCTTCACCGCCATCGTCGTCGGCGGGAAGATCATCGTCATCGTCGTCTCCCTCATCACTCGTGCCGGAAACCGAGCACGAACAGCCCGGAAATCCGACGAGGGCCAGGCACACGAATGCGAACAGCAGAACGGGTGTGACCTTCGGCATGCCATCCTCCGAATTGTGAAAAAAGCGTATCTCTCGAACCGAAACCGCGTGAGTCATCTATACCACACACTTCTCGGATTATGCTAGAAGAAATTTGCGGCTTGAGATCCGGGGAGACGATCATGTCGAAATTGCGCCTGTTTTTGGCGGCGTGGTTGATGGTGGCCTTGTGCGCGGTCTTGTGCGCGGCGTGCGCCGGTGGATCCGGTGGGTCCAAAGACGCGTCGTCCGAAGATGACGATGTCGCGTCGGATGACGACACGGACGACGACGATAACAACGAAGATGACGACGATGACTCGTTCGATGACGACACCGACGACGATGCCGACGACGACGACACGTGGTCGCCCGGCGATGAATTCGTCGAAATGGTGGAGATCAACGATGGAGTCCGGCTGAGAACGAAGATCTTTCTCCCCGACACCATTCCCGCCGGCGGAGTACCGTCGATCATGACAAGATCGCCATATCGCCACGAAGACAGCAATAGCAACTACGAATCGCGCGCGCGGGCGTTCGTCGATGACGGTTACGCATTTGTGCTTCAGGATTGCCGAGGGCGGGGCGAGTCGGAAGGCGAATTCCGGCCTTATCTCGACGAAATCGACGACGGTGTCGCCACGACCGATTGGATCACCGATCAGTCATGGTCGAACGGCGCCGTTGGAACCC
>CAZPJD010000187.1:0-11226 GCA_964586775.1 uncultured bacterium
GGCGAGGCGCTCCTCGGCGCGCTTCTGGGCGGCCGCGGCGCGATCGGGGTCGATCTCGTCGGGTCGCTCGCACACCTCGGCCAGCACCGTGACCTGATCGTTCGCGATCTCGGCGTAGCCCTTGGCGATGAACATCGACGAGCGCTCGCTCCCATTCGTGAGACGCAGCGTGCCGGTTCCCAGCAGCACCATGTACATGTCGTGACCGGGCAGCACGCCCATTTCACCGGCGGCAGCGGGCAGGACGAGCATGTCGGCCTCGCCCACGGCGACCTTGCGCACGGGCGTGACGATGTTCACGGTCAGTTTATCGGCCATGACGGACTCCCGATCACGCGGCGGACGCGGCGATCTTCTTGGCCTTTTCGATGACCTCGTCGACGCCGCCGACCATGTAAAACGCCTGTTCCGGATACTCGTCGAGCTCGCCGTTCACGATCTTGCGGAATCCCGAAACCGTGTCGGCGATCTTGACGTACTTGCCGGAGAAGCCCGTGAACTGCTCGGCCACGCTGAAGGGCTGAGAGAGGAAGCGCTGAATCTTGCGCGCGCGCGAGACGGTGAGCTTGTCGTCTTCGGATAGCTCGTCCATGCCGAGGATCGCGATGATGTCCTGCAGGTCTTTGTAGCGTTGCAGGATGCGCTGCACCTCGCGCGCCACGTTGTAGTGCTCGTCGCCCAGCACGCGCGGATCGAGGATGCGGCTCGTCGAATCGAGCGGATCGACCGCGGGGTAGATGCCGAGCTCGGCGATCTGGCGCGAGAGAACCGTCGTCGCGTCGAGATGCGAGAAGGTGGTGGCCGGCGCGGGGTCGGTCAGGTCGTCTGCGGGGACGTAGATCGCCTGCACCGAGGTGATCGAGCCCTTCTTGGTCGAGGTGATGCGCTCCTGCAGTTCGCCCATGTCGTTCGCCAACGTGGGCTGGTAGCCGACCGCGCTGGGGATGCGGCCGAGCAGCGCCGACACCTCGGAGCCCGCCTGCGTGAAACGGAAGATGTTGTCGATGAACAGCAGCACGTCCTTGCCCTGCTGGTCGCGGAAGTACTCGGCGACAGTGAGGGCCGACAGTCCGACGCGGGCACGCGCGCCCGGGGGTTCGTTCATCTGGCCATACACCAGCGCGGTCTTGGCGATGACGCCCGACTCTTTCATTTCGACCCACAGGTCGTTGCCCTCGCGGGTACGCTCGCCGACGCCGCCGAAGACCGAATAACCGCCGTGCTGTTTGGCGATGTTGTTGATGAGCTCCATGATGAGCACGGTCTTGCCGACGCCCGCGCCGCCGAACAGTCCGATCTTGCCGCCGCGCGAATAGGGGCAGAGCAAATCGATGACCTTGATGCCGGTTTCGAGCGCCGCAGTGGTGACGTCCTGATCCTGCAGGCTTGGCGCGTGGCGATGGATCGGCCAATGATCGTCGGCATTCACGGGGCCCATCTCGTCGACGGGGTCGCCGATGACGTTGATGATGCGCCCGAGCACCGCGTCGCCGACGGGCACGCTGATCATCTTGCCCGTGTCGCGCACCTCTTCGCCGCGCACGAGGCCCTCGGTGGAGTCCATCGCCACCGCGCGGACCACGCCCTCGCCCAGGTGCTGCGCGACCTCGAGCACGAGGTTGTCGGGCTCGGCGCTGATCGTCGCGTTGTGTACGCGCAGCGCGTTGTAGATGGCCGGCAGATGGCCCTCGTCGAACTTCACGTCCACGACCGGGCCGATGACCTGCAAGATCCGTCCTTTACTCATCGTCGCATCTCCTTCGCGGCCCGGGTAGCCGATCGGCCCACGCAGCCGGTGATTCCATCCATTCGCCGTTTCGATCTTCGCGCGGCGCATTCGCGCCGATCCCGCCCCTCGCGCATCAGCCCTTCAGGGCTTCGGCGCCGTTCACGATTTCGGTCAGTTCCACCGTGATCGCCGCCTGGCGGCTGCGGTTGTACAGCAGCGTCAGCCGATCGATCATCTCGCCCGCGTTGCGGGTCGCGTTTTCCATCGCGTTCATGCGCGCGCCCATTTCGGCGGCGAAGCTTTCCAGGAACGCGCGGTAAAGTTGGTAGTTCACCTCGCGAGGGAGCAGATCCTTGAGGATCGCTTCCATCCCCGGCTCGTATTTGTAGTCGAGCAGCCGCTCGCGGTCGTCGTCGATCGGGTCGTCGGGAATCTCGACGGGGATCAGCCGCCGCGTCACGATGCGCTGGCTGATGGCCGAGACGAACTCGTTGTAGACGATGTAGATCTCGTCCGCGCCGCCCGAGTGAAAGTGTTCGATCAGTTCGTCGCCGACGCGTTGGGCGAGCGAAAAATCGAAATCGCGCAGCAGG
The DNA here is from genome assembly GCA_964586775.1 of uncultured bacterium. Taxonomy (GTDB): domain Bacteria; phylum Lernaellota; class Lernaellaia; order JACKCT01; family JACKCT01; genus JADLEX01. The sequence goes on from CAZPJD010000187.1 coordinate 2,323, forward strand.
TTGATGTAGCTCTTGCGGATCGGTTTTTCGCGCCGGTTGAAAAACTCGTAGGCCTTGCGTCCCACGAACGACATCTCGACCTGATGCTTCGACTCCAGCCCGGGCAGCTCTCGTTGCACGTGCCGGATGATCGACGAGTTGAATCCGCCGCACAGCCCGCGGTCGGACGTGATGACGACCAGCTCGACCTTGCCCACGTGCTCGCGCCCGTGCACGAGGTCGTAGCCTTCGAGCGGGGCGTGGTGCAGCAGGTTGTTGATCACGTTGTCGAGCATGATCGCGTAAGGTCGCGCCGCTTTGAGGCGCTCCTCCGCGCCTCGCAGCTTCGCCGCGGCGACCATCTTCATCGCCTTGGTGATCTGCTGCGTGCTCTTGGTGCTCTTGATCCGTTTCCGGATCGCCGACAGGTTCGACATGGTGTCCTCACGAACCCTTCGCGGCCTTGAACATCTCGTTGAACTTCTTCAGACCCTCGTCCACGTCCTTCTTGAGCGCGTCGGAGATCTCTTTCTCCTTCTCGATCGTCGGAACGACGTGGGGGTAGTTGTCCTCGAAGAAGCGGTGCATCTGCGGCTCGAATTTCGTGACGTCGTCGACGTCGACATCGTTCAGGAATCCGTTGACTCCCGCGTAGATGAACAGCACCTGCTGACCGACGCTCTGCGGCGCGTAGATGCCCTGCTTGAGCACCTCCGTCATGCGCTTGCCGCGCGCGAGCTGGGCCTGCGTCGCCTTGTCGAGTTCCGAGCCGAACTGCGCAAAGGCCGCGAGTTCGCGGTACTGCGCGAGATCGAGGCGCAGCGACCCGGCGACTTTCTTCATCGCCTTGATCTGGGCCGAACCGCCGACGCGCGACACCGACAGACCGGCGTTCACGGCGGGGCGGATGCCCGAGAAGAACAGGTCGGTTTCGAGAAAAATCTGGCCGTCGGTGATCGAAATGACGTTGGTCGGGATGTAGGCCGAGATGTCGCCGGCCTGCGTCTCGATGATCGGCAGCGCGGTGAGCGAGCCGCCGCCGCGTTCCTTGGACATCTTCGCCGCGCGCTCGAGCAGGCGCGAGTGCAGGTAGAAGACGTCGCCGGGAAACGCCTCGCGGCCCGGCGGGCGGCGAAGCAGCAGCGAGATCTGGCGGTAGGCGTTGGCCTGTTTGGACAAATCATCGTAGACGACGAGGGCGTGCATGCCGTTGTCGCGGTAGTACTCGCCGATCGAGCACCCGGTGTAGGCCGCCAGGAACTGGAGCGGCGCGGCGTCGGACGCGTTGGCCGCGACGACCGTGGTGTACTCCATCGCTCCGTTGCGCTCGAGCGTGTCGATGACGCGGGCGACGGTCGAAACCTTCTGCCCGATGGCCACGTAGATGCAGTAGACCTGATCCTCGGGGCGCGCGGGATTTTTCTGGTTGATGATCGTGTCGACGACGATGGACGTCTTGCCGGTCTGACGGTCGCCGATGATGAGCTCGCGTTGGCCGCGGCCGATCGGGATCATCGAGTCGATGGCCTTGATGCCCGTCTGCAAAGGCTCCTTGACGCCTTGGCGATACACGATGCCCGGCGCCTTGACCTCGACGGGCCGCGACTGCGTGAGATCGAGATCGCCTTTGCCGTCGATCGGGCGACCGAGGCCGTCGAGCACGCGGCCCAGCGTCTGCTTGCCGGCCGGGGTCGACACGATGCGGCCCGTGCGGCGCACCTCCATGCCTTCCTTGATCGCCACGCTTTCGCCGAGAAGCACGCACCCGACGTTGTCCTCTTCGAGGTTCAGCGCCATGCCCATGACGCCGCCGGGAAACTCGAGCAGCTCGCCGGCCATGACGTTCTCGAGGCCGTGCAAACGCGCGATGGCGTCGCCGACCGAGAGCACCTGGCCGACCTCGGCTACGTCGACGGCCCGGTCGTAGTCCTCGATCTGTTTCGCGATGATCTTGCTGATTTCTTCCGCGCGAATCGCCTGCATGTCTTCAGTCCTTCCCCGTCAAAACTTCAAAACGACGCAACTGTCCGGCCAGGGAGCCGTCGATCACGAGCGAGCCGACCTGCGTGCGAACGCCCCCGATCAGGTCGGGGTTCACGGCGGTCTCGAGGGTGACGGTCTTTCCCAGGCGTTTGGTCAACTTGATGCGGAGCTGCCCCAGCGTGGCCTCGTCGAGCGGCATGGCCGACACGACGCGCCCGCGCACCTTGCCCGCGGCCTCGTCGGCGATGCGGTGATACGCCTCGACGATGTCGGGCAAAGCGCCCAAGCGACGCTTGTCCACCAGCACGCGCACAAAATTGGCGACGGCGGGCGAGGGCGCGGCGGTCTTGAGAATCTCCTCGACGGCGGCGCGGCGCTTGTCGACGCCGAGCAGCGGGCTGTTGAGCGCCGCGAGGGACGGCTTCATCGCGCCGGCGAGCGCGCCGAGCTCGCGTCCATATTCCTCGAATTTGCCCTGCTTGAGCCCGACCAGCAGCATGGCCTGCGCGTACCGGCGGGCGAGTGCGTTGACGGCCATGTCACGCCTCCTCGACGCGTTGGATGTAGTCGTTCACGAGCCGCCGCTGAACCGAGGCGTCGGCCTCGCCGGCGAGGCGCGCCTTCGCCGCGTCCACCACGCGGGCCGACATCATGTCGCGCACATCGGCCATCAGCTTCGCCGTTTCGGCGTCGATGGTCGACTGCGCGTCGGCGAGCATCCGCTCGGATTTCGCCTTGGCGGCGACGAGGATGTCGTGGCCTTGGCGTCCGGCGGCGTCCTTGGCGTTCTGGACAATGCGATCGGCTTCTTCCTGCGCGTGGGCGAGCCGGTCGGCGGCCTCGCGGTGCAGGCGGTCGGCCTCGGTGAGCGTGGCCTTGGCCTTCGTCACCGCTTCGTTCAGTTCCTCGGTGCGCTTGCGGTAGAAGTTGGTGACGGCCTTTTTCGCGAGCCACACCAGTAGCGCCACGTACACGACAAAGTTGATGACCGACGCGGCCACCTGGCCGAGAGGGAATCCGCCGTGACCGCCTCCGTGCGCGGCCTCGTGCCCCGTCGCGGCCTCATGCCCCGCTGCGGCGGCTTCGTGTCCCGCCGCCGCGTGATCCACCTCGCCGTGCGCCTCGGCTGCCGCCGGATGCGCTTCCGCCTCCGGATGCGCGGGTTCGGCGGGCGCTTCGGTCCCCATGGCCGACGGCGATGCGACCTCGCCTTGCGCGAACGCCCCCGGCGCGGCCACCAGCAGCGCCGCGATCCCCATTCCCAAAATCCATCGATGCGTCGACATCATGTCCCTACCCAACCGGCCTCCCCGAAGGGTCGCCGAGGTTCTTGCCTATCGTCCGATCAGCCGATCCGCGAGCCGTGCCGCGAGCTTCATCGCGTGGGCGTCCACCTCGGCGACGAGCTGCGCGCGCGCCGCGGCGAGTTTCTCGCGGGCCTCGCCCACAAGCCGCGTCGTATCCGCCGTGGCCGACGTCAGGATCTTGTGCTCCTGCTCGTGCGCGTCTTTGATGAGCTCCTCGCGGATGCGGTCGCAGTCGCTCTTGGTCTCGGCCATGATGCCCGCGTACTCGGCACTCTCGGCGTTCGCCTTGGCGATCAGCTCCTCGGCCATCTTCGCGGGTTCCACGTGCGCGCGCTCGCGGGCGTCGAGCACCGCCAGAATCGGCTGGAAGAGCACGCGGTTGAGGAACCACATGAGGAACAAAAAGAGCCCGAGCTGGTAGAAGAAGGTCCAGTCCAAACTGATCATGGCTCACTCCGCGTCGCGAAGCCGGTCGCGTCCGAGGACGATCCCGATTTCGCTCAGTTCCAGCAGCGGCTCGTCTTCGGCCATCCGGTGAATCGCGACGAGCGACTCGACCGGGCCAACGAATCGGCCCGAACCCGTAGAAATATAGTCATGCGAAGCCGTATAGCGGCCCGTGAGATCCTTTTCGCGCGGCTCGTCCGACACCGTGCTCTCGAAATTTTCGAGCCTTACCCCCGGCGCCTCGGCTTGCAGGATCTGGCGGATCCGCTCGCCGTGCTCGCGGCTGTAGGTGGTGAAGTGGAACGAAAACCCCGTTTCGACCACGTCGTGCGCGGCGATGACGGGCGCTTCGTTCTTCGCCAACCGTTCGAGCGCGGCGTCGATGGTGGGCCACGCCTCGCCCGGGACGAGCACGTGCGTCTCGTTGCCCGCGAGGTGAAGCTTCTCGAGCATGCGGTGCACGCGGCTCTCTCCCTGGATGCCGAGTTTCTCCGAAAAAACAACGTGTTGGGCGTGATCGCCGAGCGACGCGCGCAGGGCCTCGAGCGACTTCTCGCAGTGGGCGAGGTCGCATTCAAAGACCACTTCGACGTATGGCGTCGCCACGAACGGCCCCTAGAAGAAAAACACCGGAGTTGACAGCAGGAAGACGACGATCAGCACGGGGATCGAGTACTTCAGCATATAGCCGAAGAAGCTCGGCATCGGAACCCCGGCCTCCTCGGCGATGGCTTTTACCATGAAGTTCGGCGCGTTTCCAATATAGGTGTTCGCGCCCATGAAAACGGCCCCGGCGCTGATCGCGGCCAGGTAGTGCGCGCCGTTCGGGAACGACGTCCCCGCCACCTCGCCCATCAGATAACGCACCGCCTCGGGCTCGGGGATTCCCGGATAGAGTTGGCCGAGCGCGGCGTTGAAGAAGGTCAGATAGGTCGGCGCGTTGTCGAGGAAGCTCGACAGAATGCCCGTGGCCCAGAAGTATCGGGCGGGCGTGTTGACCGCGTTCACCAGAAAGGCGAGATGCCCCTGCGAACCCGCCTTCAGAATCGCGAGGGCGGGGATGATCGTGATGAAGATGCCCGCGAAGAGGATCGCGACCTCGCGGATCGGCCCCCACGTGTATTCGTTGGCCTTGCGAAGCGCCTGCGACGTGGTGAACCAGGATGCCGCGCCCATGCCGAGGATGAACACGTCACGCACGAGGTTTTGCACCGATTCGCGCAGGCCGAGGCCGACGGGGACCTCGCCCCACTCGACGAGGCCGCTCATCAGTACCGCACCAACGATGCCCGCGAGATAGACGAGATTGACCTTGCCCTCGATGGCGAAGGGCTCGGGCGCGCCGTCTGCGGGCGGCGGCGTCTCCTTTTTGTAGTACCAGGTGTCGAGGGCGAAAAAGATCGCCAGCACGAGCCCCGCGGTGAACGCCGTGTCGGGCAGGATGTGGATGGCCGTCCAGAAGAAATGGACGCCATGGAGGAATCCCAGGAAGAGTGGAGGGTCGCCGAGCGGCGTGAGCGAACCGCCGATGTTGGAGACGAGAAAGATGAAAAAGACGACGACGTGCACGTTGTGGCGACGCCACGCGTTGGCGCGCAGCACGGGACGAATCAACACCATCGACGCGCCGGTCGTGCCGACGAACGACGCCAGCACGGTTCCGATCAGAAGCAGGAGCAGGTTGACCTTCGGCGACCCCCGCATCGAACCGCGCACGACGATACCGCCCGCGACGGTGAACAGCCCGAAGAGCAGGATGATGAAGGGGACAAAGTCGACGATAACGATGTGCCAGATCTCGTGGAGGGCGTGGCCGCGATACGCGATCAGGAACGGCACGGCGAAGACCAGCGCCCACGCGGAGCTGATCTTGGGGTAGTGATGGTGCCAGAAGTGCGGCGCGACGAGTGGAAATACCGCGATGGAAAGGAGCATCCCGACGAAGGGGATCACGCTCCACAGGGGGAGTTCGGCGCCGAGATCGGTTCCGTCGCCGCCCGCCCAAGCCGCACCCGCGCCCAAAACGAGGACGAGGACGCAGATCGCGGAAAAAAAAGACACGTATCGCAATGCGGCACCTTCCGCACGGCCGGCCGACCGGAAAATTCCAAAGGATAAAGAGCGGGCGGGACGCGGACCTAGACGGTCTTTTCGGTCCCCTTCAGGGCCTGCTGCTGGGTGCTCGGCGCGGGACGCTCCGGCTTGCCGCCGCCGCCGTCGCCCAGAATCGCCTCGATGTTTTCCATCTTGCACGCGCCTTCGAAGATCACGCCCTGCTCGACGACCAGCGACGGGGTCGCGATGTTGCCGTAGAGCTTGCCGGGGGCGCGCAGTTCGACGCGCTTGCGCGCGGCCACGTCGCCGTGCACGTTGCCGGAGATGATGACCACATCGACGTTGATCTTGGCCTGGATATCGGCGCCGGGGCCGATGATGAGCGTGCCTTTGGAGAAGATCTCGCCCTCGATCTTGCCGTCGATGCGCACGGTCCCGTCGAAGGTGAGTTTGCCGACGAACTCGCTATTCTTCCCGATGAAGGCGTTGACGTCCTTCGGGAATCCCCCCATCTCCTCAACCATGCCCCATCTCCTCCTTTACGCCGAACCTCCCCGGTTCGACGGGTCGAGTGTTTTTAACCCTTGCCCGACTTCGCCGCAAGCCCACAAAGCTTCGCGTTTCGGGCGAAATGCGTCTAATCCAGCGTCCGCGCGAGCAAATCGAGCACGTGATCGCGCTCGTCCCTGGAAAAGTAGTGGATTTCGATGCGACCTTTCGCGTCGTTTCCCGACATCAGCAGCCGCGTCGCGAATCGCTCGCGCAGCCGCCGGAGCAGGTCGTCCATGTTGGGATCGGATTTGTCGTCGCCCGTCGTCGCCGGTTTCGGCCTGGCGCGCAGCTTCTTCGCGACGTCGAGAAGGCGTTTGACGTGGCGCTCGGTTTCGCGCACCGACATCCCCGCGCCGACGACGTCGCCAAACGCCGAGAGGATCTCGTCGGCCTCGCCCAGCGCCAGCAGCGCCCGCGCGTGCCCCGCCGTGATCTCCCCCGCCGCCAGCGCGTTTTTCACCAATTCCGGCAAACCCAGCAGACGCAGCGCGTTGGCCACGGCGCTGCGGCTCTTGCCCACGCGATCGGCGATCAGTTCCTGCGTAAAGGCGAAGTGGTCCGCGAGCGCCTGCAGCCCCTCGGCTTCGTCGATGGGATTCAGGTTTTCGCGCTGAAGGTTCTCGACGAGCGAGAGCACCGACAGATCCTGATCGTCGGCGTCGAAGACCAGCACTGGCACCTGCGCGAGCCCGGCTGCCGCCGCCGCGCGAAAACGCCGCTCGCCCGCGATCAGTTCGTACTTCGCCGCATCGCCGGGCAATGGACGCACCGCGAGCGGCTGCAAGATGCCGTTTTCGCGGATCGACGCGGCGAGCTCCGCGATCGAAGCATCGTCGAAGGATTTTCGCGCCTGAAAACGGTTGGGAACGATCTTCGCCAGCGGCAGCTCGACCACGCGCCGCCCGGCGGGCTCCTCGGCTTTCGCCGTCTCGCGAGCCGTGGCGGATGCGCCTTCGGCCATCTTCTTTGCGTCGCCCGCGCCCGCGGGGCCGATCAGGGCCGAGAGCCCCTTGCCGAGCACCTTTTTCGTTGCAATTTTCGTCATGGCGTGTCCGTCGCCTTTTCGCGCTTCAGAAACTCCCGCGCGAGGGCGAGATACGCCTCCGCGCCGGAGGACTTGATGTCGTACCGAAAGATCGTCTGGCCGAAACTCGGCGCTTCGGAAAGACGCACGTTGCGCGGGATCACGGTCGAAAACACGCGGTCGCCGAAATGCGTGCGGACCTCGGCCTCGACCTGGTTCGCGAGATTCGTGCGCCGATCCATCATCGTGAGCAGGATGCCGCCGATGACGAGCCGGGGGTTGTAGGCCTCGCGGATGGCGTCGATGGTGCGCGTGAGCGCCGAGAGCCCCTCGAGCGCGTAGTACTCGGCTTGAAGCGTGACAACCAGTTCGTCCGCGGCGCACATCGCGTTGATCGTGAGCAGGCCGAGCGACGGCGGGCAATCGATGATGATGTAGTCGAAGCGGTCTTTCACCGACTCGAGCGCGCGGTGGAGCAGGTCGTTGCGATCGGGCAGGTCGACCAGTTCCACTTCCGCGCCGATCAGCCCGGGTCCCGACGGCGCGACGTGCAGCTTTCCGGTCGACGTCTCGCGAATCACCTCGGCCATCGGGCGATGGGCGATGAGCGCCTCGTAGATGCCGGGCGTGCGTTCGTCGGGTCCGAGACCGAGTCCGCTGGTGGAGTTGCCCTGCGGGTCCATGTCCACGAGCAGCACCCGGCGGCGCGAGAGGGCCAGTCCGGCGGCGAAATTCACCGACGTCGTGGTCTTTCCCACGCCGCCCTTCTGATTCGCCACCGCCAGCACCTTGGCCATTTTCCGTTCCCGTCACATGCGTGGATCGGCGCGGGACCGCTTCGGCGCGCTCGCCGCGACTGCGTTCATCCGATTTTTCGCGATTCCCGGCTCCCCATGCGCCGAGGGACGAAACCCATAGCACGATCGCGCACCATCGCCAAGCGCCGAATGGCGCCGAACACCGCCAAAGTACAACGCCCCTCCCGGCGGACCGGAAGGGGCATCCAAGGGCCACGCAGCGCCAGGAACACGCGGCGCCGGGGACATGCAGCGCGCCTCGCGATGCGTGTCCCCGGCCTCGATTCTTACTCACACCCCGTCGGCGTCGGATTGGTTTCGTAACCCTCGCCGTAGACCAGGTACGTCATCGTCACCGACGACGCGAAGACCTGCGGCATCATTGTTTCGGTTTCGTCTGTTTCGTCCACCGTCGCGGTGAAGTCGTAGGGCCCGCCCTCGGGCACGTTGAAGACCATGAAGACGGAATTTTCCGGGTGCGTCGCCGTGCGCAGCGGGTTCGGACCGTTTTCGTCGGCGTAATAGACCGTGTTCTGGCCCGAGTCGTTTGTCACCTCGGCGCAGCCCACCGTTTCGTGAACGCCGCCGGGGCCGCTCCACAGCACGAAGCCCAGTACGATACCGTCCTCGGGGTCGATCTCGATCTCGAAGTACTCCTCGAAATCGCCGATGATCGCCGTGGGAAACATGAACATCTGCGGCAGCGCGGGCGACGGCAGGTTGAAGAGGTACTCGGTCAGGTAGTCGTCGTGCGTCACGC
>CAZPJD010000188.1:0-11012 GCA_964586775.1 uncultured bacterium
CGGGAGAGGGGCCGGGGGTGAGGGCTTCTCACCCGACGTCGAATCCGTCATCGACCTCGGCCGGCGGATCTGGGCGGATATGAACCCGGAGGAGAATTTGGCAAACGTCGCCGCGACGGTGATGGGATGGAAGAAGGGAGAATGAAGAATGGGGAATGGTGAAAGAGGAAAGAATTCGTCGGTCGCCGATTTCTTCATTCCCCATTCAACATTCACCATTCCTCACAGCCCCGGCTCCTCCATGCGTTCGTCCCACGCGGGGTCGTCGTTCACGAGCCGGTCGATCCACTGATAAAGCGTCACGCCGTCCACCGCGTAGTTCGCACCCTCGGGCAGCAGGAATTCGTAACAGGTGTGCGAATCCCCGGCGATGAAGAACCGCGCGAAGCGGTCTGGATGGTATTCGTCGATGTCGTCGGTGACCGAGCGGATGAGCCCCTCGAAGGCGTACTTGTTCATTTTCAGGAACCAACCCGAGATGATCGCATCGTGCCACGCCGAGAACATGCCGATGCGTAGCTCCGGATCGATCTCGAGGTACAGATCGTAGAGCCACGTCATCACCGGCCCGTCGCAGCGCGTGCACTCCGCCGGGATGTGCAGGTTCCACGACGTGCGGATCGTCTCCCACGTCTCGGGCTGCGCGGGATCCCAGAATCCGACGCCGGAGTCGGAGAGCACGTACGTCTTCGCGTTGGGGTAAACGTATTTGATCATCGGCCACGCGATGTAGGTGCCGAATCCGCCCGCGCTCGCGCCGGTCACCAGCACCTTCTTCGCGTTTGGAAACAGCCGCGCGGTCAGCGCCGCCGATGCCGCCGTGTGGCGCATGCCGTGGTGATAGACCGTGCGCTTGCCCTGTTGGTACTCGCCGTCGCCCGCGTGGATGCTGTTGTCGCAGTAGGGAACGTAGACAAAGGTCCAGTCGCGCAGCGGGTTCTCCGGATGGCGGTTCTTGTAGCCGATGTCCATCAGGTATTCGATCTGATACGCGAGGCTGTAGCCGGGCCAGCTCGCCCCGCCGCCTTCCATGTAAAACATCACGCGCTCGGGATCGCCGGGCGAGATGTCCACTGCGGCGGCGGTGCCGTCGAAGCAGCGCATGTCGTCTTTTGAAAACGTGAACCTCGTGTAGCCGTTGTAAGCGGGCTTTTCGGTCACCGGTTCGATGTCGAAAAACTCGAGCCCTCCCGCTTGATCGAGCAGGCGATCGAACCGCTCACGATCGAAGCTCGGCGCGGCATCGTCGTCGTCCGCGTCGTCATCGGTCGCGTCGTCGTCGGCGTGATCGTCGTCCACCGCAGAGTCGTCCTCAGCGGACGAGTCGTCGCCGGATCCCTCGTCGTTCGAGCACGCCGCGAACGCAAGCGCGGCAAGCACCGCAAACAGCGAAAACCAAACGCACGCACGCATGGGCACGTCCTCTTCCCCTTCGGCGGATGAAATCAAAACAAAATTATGGACGATTTCGGCGCGAATCGGGAAGGGGATCGGGAAAGGGAACTGAAGTTATTACCGTTTGACGCCGCCCGGCCAGGCGTCCAGATCTTGTGGGCGCGCCCGGTCGCCCGGCCCGACGCAATCCTTCAAGTAAAAAATGAGGTGCTTCGCCAAACCACTTGATTCTTAAGGGATTCCTCGATAAATAAATGGAAACGGCGAGGCCGTTTTCGCGCCGACTGCGTGGCGCGTGTCGTCCAGATCTTGTAACGCCCCTCTCCGGGAGTCGGGCGCGGGAGACGCGGATGAGTTATCTGGCCCATTTTCAGCTTCGGCTCGAGCCTTTCAGCAACGCGCCCGACATGCGCTTTTTCTGGCCGGGGGCGCCGTACGAACGCGGGCTCGCGCGTCTGCGTTTCGCGATCGAGGCGCGGCGCGGCTTGGCCGTGTGCACGGGTCCGGTGGGCCACGGCAAGACGACCCTCGCGCGGCGCATGTACGACGAGCTGTCGTCCGACGAGTTCGTGAAGGGCCTGATGGTCGTCATCCACAGCGACGTGACGGCCGACTGGCTGCTGCACAAGATCGCGGGGCTGCTCGGCGTGGCCGAGCCCGCAGCGGACAAGCTCGGGCTGCTCGGCCAGATCTACGCACGGCTGCGCCAGATCGACGACGCGGGCAAGACCGCCGTGATCCTCGTGGACGAGGTGCAGATGCTGGCCTCGCGCGAGCTGATGGAAGAGTTCCGCGGGCTGCTCAACATCGAGATCCAGGGCCGCAAGCTCATCAACTTCATCTTCTTCGGCCTGCCCGAAACCGAACGCGCGCTCTCGCTCGACCTGCCGCTCAAGAACCGCGTGGCGGTGCGTGTGAATCTGGAGCCCTTCGATGGCGAGATGACGCGCCGCTACGTCTTCCACCGCTGCCGCATCGCCGGCGGCGCGCAGAATCTTTTCCCGCCCGACGTGATCGAGCGCATCCACGCGCGTTCCAAGGGCACGCCGCGGCTCATCAACACGCTGTGCGACAACATGCTGCTCGAGGGCTTTCTGTCCAACTCCCGCGTGCTGACGCCCGAGATGGTCGACAAGATCGCACAGGAGCTCGGCCTCGTCGAAGCGCCGCGTCCGTCCATGAGTATCGTCGATCGCATCCTCGACGAGCCCGCGCCCGAACACGCGCACGGCAAGTTCGACAGCGACTGGGACGTGCTCACCACCGCCAGCATCGACGACATCCTCGGCTTCTTGAGCAAGTAGATTGCCGCCGAGGCCAGCGCGACTCGCCGCGACTTGGCGCGCGATGGGCGCTTGTTCGGCCCCTCCAAGCTACCTATACTCCCGCCAACCAGCGAAGCCTCCGCCACATCCATCGAAAGGTCGGGCATGACGCGGAAATTTGCGCGGTTTTCGGCGACGATCGTTGCGACGTGCGTGATTTTCATCGCCACGACGACGGCGCACGCCGGGCGCATCTCGATCAACAGCGGCGCGGAATTCACCGTGGAAGAGGACGAGGCCATCGCCCGGGTGTGGGTGCAAAACGACGGCGACGAGGCCGCGCGCGACGTGCAGCCGACAGCGCAATTCTTCGGGCGGTCGGCCGTCGGTCCCAAGTGGCCGTCCCTTGCCCCCAAAGAACGGCAGACGCACGTCTTTTCGCTCGGCGATCCGCCCGCGCTGCCGGGCTCGTACCCCTTTGTGCTGACCATCGACTTCGCCGATCTCAACCAGTATCCGCTGACGGCGACGAATGTGATGGCGATGCAGGCGGGGCCCTCTGGCGGCAGGCCGGGGATCTTCGCCAAGGCCGAGCCCGTGACGCTCAAGAAATCGGGCGAGATGACGATCGCGCTCAAAAACGAGGATGCCGTGGACAAGGCGGTGCGCGCCCGCGTGCTGGGCCCGCGCGAGCTCGCCCTCGAACCCAGGGAGTTCGAACTGCCGCTCGCCGCCGCCGGCCAAGCCCAGCAACTTCTTTCGATCAACAACTTTTCCGCGCTGCCGGGTTCGACCTATCCGCTTTTTGTCGTCTTCGAGTACGAGCTGTCGGGCTTTCATTACACCTTCGTCTCGGTGACGCAGGCGATTGTCGGCGCGGGCGGCATGTCGCCCGGCGCGCGGCGAAACGTCATCGCGCTCGCGGGGATCCTCTTCGCGGCGGTGTTGGCGATCGAAATCGCGCGGCGCGTGCGCGTCGCCAAAAAGCGCCGACGCTAGAATCGGTCACGTCGCATGTCCGTCCTCGCCTGGATTCGCGATCGTCATCGGGGGCTCGCCGACGCGGCGGTGCTCGTCGCGATCGCCGTGTTCATGGCGACGTATTTTCCGCCGTCGCTCCTGCTGCTCGACACCACGCCCACCGGCGGCGACACGCCCGCGCACAACTACCTGCTCTCGCATCTGGCCGAGACGCTCAAAAGCGGCCGGGTCATAAGTTGGGCGGGCGGCTGGTGGTCGGGCTTTCCGATGTACCAGTTCTATTTCATCCTGCCGTACTTCGCGATGGCGGTGCTCTCGTACGTGATCCCCGCGAACATCGCGTTCAAGATCGTTTCGATCCTCGGCATCTTCGCGCTGCCGCTGTGCCTGTATTTCGCGATGCGCCAGATCCGCCGAGCGCCCAAGGCGCTGCCGATCCTCGCGGCCATCGCCGCCGTGCCCTTCGTCTTCGTTCAGACGCACACCATGTGGGGCGTGAACGTCAAAAGCACGCTTGCGGGGATGATCGCCAATTCGTGGTCGTTTTGCGTCTTCGCGCTGTTTTTGGGCTTCGCGTTCCGCGATCTCGAGGACCGGCGGATGCGCGTCTCGACCGCCGTGCTGCTCGCGCTGCTCTTTTACTCGCACTTTTTCACCACGCTCATCGCGATCATGGTGATCGGTTTGTGCGTATTGCTGTGGGGCCGGGACTGGTGGGGTCGCGCGGCGGCGCTGCTGCCCAGCGGCATCATCGGCGTGCTGTGCGCGGGATTCTGGCTCGTGCCGCTCATGCTCAAGGGCGCGTGGTCGGTGGAGTTCGGCGGCGACTGGGACGAGGTGCTGCTCAAGACCTTCCCGAGGTGGGCGGCCTATGTCGCGCCGCTGGCGCTTCCCGCCCTGGGTTTCGCCGTGTGGAAAAAACACCGCGTCGCCGGGATGTTCGCGATCATGCTCGCCGTCTCGTTCGTCTTCTGGCACGTGGGCGGCAAGATCAATTCCAGCTTCGGCAACATCCGCTTCTGGCCCTTCATCTGGTTTGCGCTCGTCATGCTGATCGCCCTCGGCGCGTCGTATCTGATCGACTGGCTCGCTTACGAGCGCGCCGCAACCATCGCCCTGTGCGTGATGGTACTGGGCTTGCAGTCGATGGACCGCGACGAGGTCTCGGGTTGGTACAAGTGGAACATGGACGGCGTGGAGCGCAAGCGCGCGTACCCGATCCTGGCCGAGATGATGGAGACGCTGCGCGGCACGCCGGGACGTTTCGTCGTGGATCAGACGGGCTCCAACAACCGATTCGGCTCCGACCGCATCTTCGAGGCGTTTCCCGCGATGATCGGCAAGCCGTTCCTCGTCGGCGGCATCGTCAACTCCGCCACCGGCGCGCTCTTCGGCTACACCGTGCAGTGCGAAATCTCCAAGGGCTGCGCGGGCTTCCCCAAGCTCGTCAACGCGCCAACCTACGATCTCGACGCGGGGCTTCGTCACATGGATCTGTTTTCGGTGAGCCACTTCGTGGCTTACTACGACCGATTGCAGAAGGAGATGGTCGGGCGCCCCGGCTGGACGATGGTGCGTCAGATCGCCGACTACCAGATTTTCGCGCGCGATGGCGGGCCGACGCCGCTCGTCGTGGTGCCAGATCACCATCCCGCGCTGCTGCGCACGGACAACTGGAAGGAACGCGCGATCGAGTGGTTCGCGCTGCCCACGCTGCTCGACCGGCCGTTCGTGTATGTCGATCCCGACGAAGACGTGCCCGACTCGGAAATCGGTCCCGAATACACGCTCGCCTCGTATTTCGGTCTGATCGCCGACGGGCGGCCCGATCGCACCGAGATCCCGTCGTGGAGCATGGTCGGCCCGTTTTTCCACGAGCCCGATCTGAAAAAGGAACTCGACTGGAACCCCACCGGCGAGGACGAGTCGAAGCTGCGACCCGGCCGCGACGTGAAGGGCCTCGCGTGGCGATCCTTCGTGCGTGAGGGCCGCATCGACGTGGACGCGATGCTCAATCCGTCGCATCATCTCGTCGTGTACGCCTTCGCCGGAATCTATGCCCAAAGCGAGCAGGACGCCGTGCTGCTCTTCGCCCACGACGACGACGTGGCCGCGTATTTCAACGGCGAGCGCCTCGGCAAGTTCCGCCGCCACGAGCCCGAAGACCCGGTGCGCAAAACCGTGCGCCTGCGCGAGGGACGCAACGACCTGATCGTCAAACTCAATCAGGGCGTGGGAGGCGCATTCTATCACGTTCGATTGCAGACGCCGGACGGCGAACCCGTGCCCGGCGTGACCTTTGGTCCCGACGTTTTCGGCGCGTCGCCCGCGGAGCTTCCCGCGCACAAGCCCGCGCGGCGCGACTGCCACATCGAGATCGGCCGGTTCGCCGACGACGAGGTGCGGTTCACGACCGACTGCCCGGGCGAGCCGCACCTCATCAAGCAAAGCTACTACCCGAATTGGAAGGTCGAGGGCGCGAGCCGCGTCTATCAGGCATCGCCGAACTTCCAACTCGTCTATCCGCGCGAACGCGAGGTGCGTCTGTATTACGGCTCGACGCCGCCCGATCTGGCGGGGCGCATCATGACCGCCCTCGGCTACGCGCTGCTCGCGCTGTCATTCGCGTGGAAGCGGCGGCTCAACGACTGGCTCGCGCGCACGAATCCCGATCCGCCCGCGCCGGCGGAGCCGAACGCCGCATGATCGCCTCGACCGATCTCGTCAAATGGGCGGACCGCTATGCCGCGGGCATTCTCGCTCGGTGGCTGGGCTGGCGACATTTTCGGCGCACGTTCGGCCCGCCCTTCGTCGAGATCGCACCCGAAAACGTCCGCCGCGTGCTCGTCATCCGACCCGGCGGCATCGGCGACTTGATTCTGCTGCTGCCCGCCGTGCGGCGCCTGCGCGATCGTTACCCCGCGGCGCGTATCACGCTGGTCGCGCAAAAACGCAACCGCGCGATCGCGGTGATGACCGACCTTTTCGACGAGGTGCTGACCCTCGACGAGCGGCCGTGGGCGTTTTGGCGGCGGTTGCGATCGGGCGATTTCGACGTGGTGATCGACACCGAGCAGTTTCACTACGCGTCGGCGGTGTTCACGCTGCTCTCGCGCGCGCCGGTGCGCATCGGTTTCAAGATCAAGCCCGAGCGCAACGAGCTCTACACGCACCTCGTGGACTACCCCATGGATCGCCACGAGTCAGAGGCGTTCGACCATCTGGTCGAGCCGCTGTGCGGGCCGCGCGAGACGCCCATCCAGATCGCAGGATTGCTCGACCCCGCCAAACTGCCGCGCGACGTGCCGGGGTTCCCCGCGGACGCCGACCGCCCGCTCGTGGTGTTTCCCTACGGCGGCGCGCGCGGCAAGGAGTGGCCGGCGGGGCGCTGGGCCGAGATTGTGCGGCGGCTCGCTGCGCTCGACGCGGGCCGCGTGGTTCTGGTGGGCGGCGCTGACGCGCGCGAGCTGGCGGACAACGTGCTGCACGCGGTCAACGACCGTCGCGTCGTGAGCCTTGTCGGTCGTCTGCGTCTCGACGAAACCGCGTCGGTCGTATCGCGCGCGCGTCTCTACGTCGGCTGCGACACCGGGGTGACGCACCTCGCCCTCGCGCTGGGTCGCGCGTCGGTGGTGCTGTTCGGGGCGTCGGATGAGCGCAAGTGGGGTCCGCCGCCGGGCTTGGGCGTCGGAGTATCGACGCGTGTGCCGTGCCGTCCGTGTTCGATTTTCGGGTACGTCAAACGCTGCCGGACGATCGACTGCATGGACCGGATCGGAACGGAGCAGGTCTGGCGGGCCATCGAGTCCGAACTCGCGGCGTCGTCGTGAACGAATCCCTCGCCGCGTCATTCGAGCGCCTCGCGCGCATCCTGCGCCGCCGGTCCGTCGCGATCGGCGTGTCGCTCGTCATCACCGCGCTGGCGCTTTGGCTGTCGCTGCGCAACGTGGATTTCGCCGAGGCGTGGCGCGCGATCCGAGCGATCCATCCGCTGTCGATGGTCGCGGCGCTCGGCTTCATGATCGTGGGCACGCTGCTGCGCACGTGGCGGTGGCACGTGTTCCTGCGTCGCGAGGGGTCCACCTATCGCGCGTCGCTCGAAGCGGTGCTCGTTTCGATCTTCTTCAACGGCCTTTTGCCCATGCGCTCGGGAGAGGCGATGCGCATCGCCTATTTCGCGCGGCGCACCGGCGCGGGCGTGCTCGCGACCACCACCGGGCTCGTGCTGGAACGCGTGCTCGATCTCATCACGATCTCGACGATCGGCGCAATCGCGGTGTCGATCACCCTCGGCGACCGATTCCCGGGGTTGCCGCTTCCGCCCGTCATGCTCGCCATCGCCGCGGTTTGCGCGTGCGTCGTCACGCTCGCGGGCGGCTGGATTCTGAGTCGCAACCGAAACGCCGTGCTCGGCAACGCCGCCGAGCCGGGCCGCCTGCGGCGCTGGATCTACGACGCCCTCGGCGGACTCGCGTCGTTGGATTCTGGCGCGAGCGCGGCGGCCGTCGTCGCGCTGTCATTCGCGACTTGGAGCGTGACGACCTTTCCGAGCGTGTGCGTGTTTTACGGCGCGGGGGTCGACGTGCCGCTCTGGGCGGGTTTCGTGATCGTCCTGTCGATCGCGTTCGCCATCGCGTTGCCCTCGTCGCCGGGTTTCATCGGCACCTATCACCTCGGCTTCATCGCCGGCGCGACACTACTGGGCCTGCCCAAGGACGTCTCGCTCGCCGCGGCGATCGTCACGCACCTGCTTTCGCAGATCCCCTTCATCGCGGCGGGCGGATGGGTGTTGGCGACGGGCGGGCGGAGTCTGCTGGCGAAGAGCGCGCCGCGTCAGGCGGACTGCGGCGGAAGCGCGTAGACGTCGCGGCCGATGCGCAGCTCGAAGCCCGCGTCCGTCTCGTGAATGTGCTCGGCGAGCTGGTGATACGCGGCGATCGAGAACTTCGCGGGCAAGTCGTCGCGCCCATCGCAGTAAGGCACATTCCCCCGGAACCGGATCGTTCGGGGATCGAGCATGTGATACGTGTCGTCGTGAAAACGCAGCCGCACGGCCCCGCTTTCGATGCGCAGCGCCGTGACGACGAGCGGGGCGTCCTTCACGTCGACGAAGACCCGCTCGTTTCCGATGGCGAGCACGTAGCGCCCATCGGGCAGACGCCGGAGCGCCGTGGAGAACAGCTTCCACGTGCGCTCGTGCGTGATTTGCTCGTCGTTGTGCCGCCAGACTCCGTCGGGTTCGACGACAAACCGCCCGGCGATCGGCGGATTCGCGTTCACGCGATTCCGTATTTCTTCAGCTTCTTCGCGACCTGATCGAGCGTCGCGCGCCCGCCGAAGACGGGTTTGCCCACCAGCGCCTCGGTGATGCCGCAATACATGTCGGACACCGCGGCGACGACGCCGGGATCGACGGGTTTGGGTGGATGGCCGAGCGTTTCGACGATCTGCGCGAGCGGCCGGTCGTCGCGCTCGGAAATTTTCTTCGCCTTCTCCATCGCCTCGACAAACGTGGGATGGTAGCGGTGATGGTACTGGCGCAGGGGCTCCTTGCTGATTTGCAAATTTCGGTACGTGAGACGCAGTTCGTCGGCCGTGATCGCGTCGCCGAGCACGAGCCGCCCGCCGATGCGCAGAAACTCGAACTTGCCGTCCCACAGCTTGATGCCGTGGTGCGCGAAGACGCCGCGCAGCCACAGCGCGAGCAGCATGGTGCCGTGCACGAGCGTGCGGAATTCGTCGCCGGTCATGCCCGCCGCGTTCATGGCGAAGTCGTAAGGCACCATGCGATCCGCCGGTTCGAGCTTCGTCGAGAATTCGACGATGGGTCGCGGCAGTACGTCCCCTTCCTGCACGGGTTTCGTCAGACCGATTTCCTCGCCGTAAGAGGGATTCTTCGCGAGCCGTTTGAGCAGCGAAGATCCGCGCGGCACGCCGAACCGGAAGATGCACTCGAGCGGAACGAGGTGGTTGTCGAGTTTGGGCGTGAACGCGCCGTAGTTGTAGAGCTTGCGACCCGAGATCATCGCCGGCTCGGGATGAATGATGCGCACCGACGACACCTGCACGACGTTGCTCGGCGATTTGAGCTTCGCCACAGTCATCGCGCGGCCGTCGCCGTCGAGGATGCCCTGATAGTGCGTCGGCGTGCCGGTCTTTTTCCACGTGGCGAGGACGGGCGAGTTGCGAAGCTCGTCGCGCAGCGACTTGTCCTTGATCGCCGCCCAGGTCGCCGGGGCGTCGAACGCGCGCCACGTCGCGGGCGACGCGATCTGCTCGAAGAGCACGGCGGTCATCATCGCGGCGGCCGCACCCTTGTCGGGGATGCGATCGGGCATCTTGCCGTAATCGAAGACCGAATAATCGTCGGTGTATTCGAACCACAGGACGCCCGGTTTCGTGGCGGACGCGGATTGTTTCTTGCGGAGATTTTTCACGGAGCCGACGTAGATGATCGGCGTTTTGGCGAGCCCGGGAATCGGCATGATCGTCCTCTTAATGGGCAATGAAATCGTGCGCGCGAAGTCGCAACGGCACGCGGGCATTGTACGGATTTTTCGGCGCGTGGGAATGCCGGGACTCGCGCGAAAACGGCCCCGGTTACGTCGTCGCGCGCTTCATGCGCCGCTCGATCGTGCGCAGACGTTTGGCGAGTTCGTCGTCGGTCGGGTGGTACTCGATGGCGGCGAGCGCCACCGAGCGGGCGATCTCGGGCTTGTTCTCTTCCTCGAAGATCTTGATGAGCGTCTGATACGCGCCGAGAAAGTCGTGCTTGACCGCGATGGCCTTGCGACACGAGCGCACGGCGTCGAGGGTGCGGTCGAGCCGGTCCTCGAAACGATTGCGATACTGCGCGCGGGCGAGGCGCGTCCACGCCTCGGCGTTCTTCGGCTCGCGCAGCACCACCTCGGCGAAGAAATCCTGCGCTTTGGAGTAGACGCGATCGCGCATGAGTTCGTCGCCCCGGCGCAGCAGCTCTTCGGTGGTCACGTGCGGATCGGGAGTCGTGTCGTCGACGTACGTCACCTTGAAGGGCGTGGGTCCATCGGCTCTGTCGATTTCGGCCTGCAACTCGTCCGCGCTCAGCACCGTCGGGTGCTTGGGAGCGCGTTCGGCGGGCCTTGGAGCGGTGTCCGCCCCGTGGTGACCGGCGGCCTCGCCGCGAGACGACGACTTGGTGCGCGCAGGTAGGGACGACTCGGGCGCGAGACCCTCAAAATCCGGGTCCACGAAGTCTTCGTCATTTTCGAGATCGTCGAAGCCTTGGACGATCCGGTCCGCATCGTCGCTCGCCGGCACGATGTCGATTTGCTCGTGAATCCCACGCAGCTCGTCAGACGTCGTCGACTTCGGAAAATCCGCATCGACCGC
>CAZPJD010000189.1:0-2570 GCA_964586775.1 uncultured bacterium
CGTGCCGACGCCGACCAGCGCGTGATGGTGCGGCTGCCGGCCGCGCCGATTGAAAATTACGTCGATATCCTGCGCCGCACGCGCAACTACCGCGTGTCGTATGTGTATCGACATCGCGTGACGAACTACGAGACCTTCCGCGCGGTGGCCGAAGACTACGGCGTCAGCCCCGCGCGCATCGCGCTGCACAACAATCTGGATTCCGAGGATCGCCTGAAGCCGGGGATCGTCTTGCACATCCCCACAACGATGCGCAACACGCGCGCGGCGCAGGCCTCGGAGCAGAACGTCGCGTGGTGGCGAACGTACCTTGAACGCAACGCGCCCAGGGCGCCTTGAGGCGGGTGAACCATGTCTGAATATCAAACATTGCGCATCGAACGGAGCGACCGGGTTGCGGTGGTGCGTCTGCACCGGCCCGAGGCCAAGAACGCGATGTCGGTCGCGATGATGCGTGAATTGATTGAGGCGGGAGAAGAAATCGCCGCGGATCTGTCGATCGGCGCGGTGGTGCTGACGGGATCGGCGGACGTCTTCAGCGCGGGCGTGGATCTGCGCGATCCGGATCTCGCGGCGGTCTTCGGCCTTCCGCTCGCGTCGAAGCGGCGCGTGCTCGACGCGGGGCCGCGTCTGTGCCGCGTGTGGGAGGAAGTGCCGCAGCCGACCTTCGCGGCGATCGAGGGGTGGTGCGTGGGAGGGGGCGCGGCGCTCTCGATGGCGTGCGATTTTCGCATCGTCGCGGATGGGGCGACGATCCGCATTCCCGAGATCGAGCGCGGCATGAACTTCAGTTGGGGATCGCTGCCGCGCCTCGTGTCGCTGGTCGGTGCCCCGAGCGCGAAGAAATGGGTGATGTTCGCGGAAGCGATCGACGCGACCGAATCGGCGCGGTCGGGTTTTGCGCAGTGGACGTGCCCGCGCGGCGAGGCGGAGCGCGTGGCCGTCGAAAAAGCGCAAGATCTGTGCGGCAAACCGCTGGCGGCCGTGATGATGACGAAGCAGACGATCAACGCGATCGGTGCGGCCGCGAAACCGATCGTGCACATGGACACGGACCAGTTCGCGCTCACGCTGTCGTCGGAGGATTTTCAGGAGGGCGTGGCGTCGTTTCTCGAAAAGCGTCCGCCGAAATTCAATCAGGGCTTGCCGGAGCCGGAGTCCTTCGACCCCGACCGATAGACCTCGGCCGGCGCGATGGCGTTCTTGCCGAACTTGTCGCGAATGCGATCGATCGCGTCATAGACCTTCTCATCGCGCCGCTCGGCCTTGGCGTCGAGCAGGCTCATTTGCGTGCCGGAGCGGTCTCCGAGTTCGCTGACCCCCACCCCGATGAGGCGCACGGCCCGCCCCGCGTAAGGGCACTTCGCGTAGAGATCCCACACCGTGTGGAAGAGGCGTTGATCGTCCCGGATCGGGCTCTCGACGGTGTGGCTGACGGTGTGGGTCTCGAAGTCTTCGAGGCGGATTTTCAGATGCACGGTCCGCCCGGCGACGCCCTCACGTCGAAGCGTTCTGGCGACATCGCACGACAAACGCAGCAGCCCCCGTCGAAGCTCGGCCGCGTCGGTCACGTCGATCTGAAACGTGCGCTCCTTCGAAACGGACTTGCGCTCCTCGCGCGGGCCGATGACGTCCGAACCGCGCCCGGCGGCCTTGCGCGCCAGCATCGCACCCATGCTCGCGCCGAAGCGACGCACGAGCGCCGCTTCGTTCCACTTTTGCAGATCGCGCACGGTGCGAATGTGGAGCTTCTCCAGTCGATCCACCGTCTGCTTGCCGATCCCCGGGATTTTGCCGACTTCTAATGGTGCGAGGAAATCGTCGACGCGTTCCGGCGATACGATCGTGAGTCCGTCGGGTTTCCGGAAATCCGAGGCGATCTTCGCGATCAACCGGTTCGGTCCGATCCCGACGCTCGCCGTGAGACGGAGCGTGTCGCGAATCGCCGCCTTGAGACGCACCGCCGCCTGCCTTGGCGTGCCGAATAGCGACTGCGTGCCGGTGAGATCCAGGTACGCCTCGTCGATGGACGACATCTCGACCTGCGGCGAGAAGTCCTGGAGGATTTCGCGAAGTCCGCGCGACGCCTCGGAGTAGCGCGTGAAGTCGGGCTTCACGAAAACCGCGTGCGGGCAGAGCTTGACCGCCCGCGCGATGGGCATGGCGGATCGGATGCCGAACCTGCGCGCCTCATAGGAGCAGGTGGAGACGACGCCGCGCCCGCCGGGCTGTGCGCCGACCACGACGGGCTTTCCGCGCAGCTCCGGGTGGTCGCGCTGCTCGATCGCCGCGAAGAAGGCGTCCATGTCGACATGGGCAATTACGCGTGTCATGCGCAGCCGTCCCCGCTCCCGGTCGGATCGCTTGCCGGACCGGTTTGTTTGCCCCCATTATACCCGCGGGTTGAACACAAATCTTTCGAGTCCCATGACCCAAATTCCGCGATTGAGATTCGGCGTGCAGGTCAGCTCGGCGCTTTTGGCACCATTTTCGCTATCGTGTCGGCGTCGGCTTGCGTTTCATCGCCGGTGTTATCCGTTTCGGCTCTGTTGTGCGGCCGTCAGGGCCGC
>CAZPJD010000190.1:0-26837 GCA_964586775.1 uncultured bacterium
CGGTCGAGACGATCATGAAAAACGGCAGCGGCTGGCCGCGAAACAGGCCAAAGGCCGCGCCGGGGTTCAGCTTGTGCGTGATGTGAAAGGTGCCCTCGACGACCGCGACGCTGCGCTCGAACGGAAAATGGCGCAACACCCAGAACTTGGTGATCTGGTCGAGCACCAGGCACGTGAGCGCGCCGTAGGCGACCACGAGAAATTTGTTGCGATAAACGGACAAATCGGCCTCCCGGCCGCCCGAAAAAAGTCGCCCCTCACTAACGGAAAGGCCGCGCACGGTCAAGCCGCGGCGGCCCTTTCAATATGTGTCGGGCGCGTGGCGCTCAGCCGAAAATCGGGCAATCGCTCTCGTTTCCTTCCTCTTCGTACACGAGCGGAGCTCCGGACTCGAAACGCACCTCGAACCGATAGTAGGTGCGTCCGAAAAGTTCGTCCCAGCATTCGATTCCGCCGACTTCGGTGACATTTTCGCCGAAGCCGCTGTCACCACCGATATCGCCGCCGCTCGCCGCGAATTCCGACGTGCCAGCGCCGGTCGGCTCCCACTGCGTGACAACGGACGCGCGTTCGGGTTCCGAGGAATTGCCGCCATCGATCTCGACATCGAAGATGTACGAGAACTCGCCCGAGTTGTCGGCGTGGTTGTGGTAGTGGTAGGTGCCCGTCGAGGGATAGCCGGTGCCCTCGCCGACGAAGTCGGTGAACTCGATGTCGATGCGGCGGCCGTCGGTGTAGGTGTCGTAGTCCACGTCGAAGCGGCCCGAGGCGTCCCACGTGGGATCGAGCCCCTGCAGCGCCGTGAAATCCATGTAGAGGTTGCCGACGCCACGCCGCGCGGTGTCGGTGGCCGGCGTGATCTCGCCGCCCCAGACCGGCGTGAATTCACCGTCGGTGTTCTTGGGCCGGTGCGACCACGTGTAGTCGAACTGGGTGTCCGAGATCTGCGTCATCTCGAACTTCGCCTCGACGGGCGAAAGCCCGCTGGGGATGAACGGCCCCCACGTGCAGGTGTCGTCGTCGCTTTGCGTCGGCGGGTAGGTGAGGATCTCATCGAGGAAACCGAGCTGGCCCAGAATCCAGTGGTTCAAGCCCCGGCTGATGTCCACGGTGAGGTCATAGTACACCGGCAAATCGCCCAGCGACTTCGGCCAGTCGCCGCTCCCCATTTTGCCGTCGGCCTCGGGGATGGTGACCTCGAGCGAATCGGGATCGGGCGCGGCCTTGAGGCACGCGTCGCACAGCTCGGTGTTCACGGCTTCCAGACCGAAGGACCCGCCCTCGGGTTCCTGAAAGCACGCCGAAAAATACGCCGCCGCGGTCGCCGTCACGATGACGGCGAGGATTCTCAGAATTCGCATGTCGTCTCTCCAGGCCGGCTCATGGCCATCGCACACGAATAGTGAATCGCTTTTGTCGCGATACGTCAAGAAACAACGGTGTGACGCGGTTCAATGCGACGACGGGTGCGTTACCGATGACGATCGATGGATTTCGGGCCGGTCCAGGTCAGCCCTTTCGCCCAGCGTAGTCGCGCAGGAAGATCGCCTCCAGGCGGTCCTTGTGCTTCTCTTCCTCGACCTTCATGTGGGCGAAGAACTCGAAGAGCGGCGTGTCGCGGAAGGTGTCCATGTAACGCGAGTAATATTGGACCGCCCGCTCCTCGTGGTGGATCGCAAACGCGATGACCTCTTTGGCGGTCGTGTCCTCGGTGATCTCATGCACGTCGGGGATGCGCAGGGGCGGCCCCTTGCGCGGCTGGTCGCGGCGGCCGAGGCGGTCGAAGTTTTTGTCCGCCAGCGTCATCTCCAGCAGCTTGATGTGGCCTTCTTCCTCGCGCATCAGCATCGCGAGGGCCTTGTTTCCATTTTCGTCCTTCAGCCGGCCCTTCCACTGCTTGTACATCTCGTACGAGAGCCGTTCCCGGTTGACGGACTTTTTGATCATCTCGTCGAGGTCGAAGATCTCGGACACGTTGCCCCCTTCGCTCGCGGTTTCCAGCCCCGGCTAGACCAGTTCTTCCGGCAGGGTCTGAAGCCGCTCCATGTCCTTGATGTAAATCGTCTTGCCCTTGGTCTCGATGATGCCCTCTTTCGAGAGGCGCGAAATGATGCGAATCGTCGTTTCGACCGTGCTGCCGACCATGTCGGCGATGTCCTGACGCGTCAGGATCACGGGGATGCGCATCTTCTTGCCCTCTTCGCGGCCGATCCGGTCGGCGAGCTTGAGCAGCAGGTTGACGATGCGCCGCTCGACGCGCTCGACCGCGAGACCCTGGATGACCTCCTGCGACTCGCGCAGGCGGCGGGAGAGCTCGAGGATGATCTCGTAGCTCACGTTGGGGTGCCGGCGAACCATGGAGAGGAACTCGAGTCGCGGGATCTTGAGGATGACCGAGGACTCCATCGTCTTGGCCGAAAGCGGATAGGGCCGACCATCGAACAGCGCGAGCTCGCCGAAGGTTTCGCCCGCGTCCACAATGCGCAGGATCGTCTCCTTGCCCGACGGGCTCTGCTTGAACAGCTTCACCTTGCCGCGTTTAAGGACGAGCAGCCAGTGCGGCGGGTCGCCCTCCCAAAAAACGCTCTCGCCCTTCTTCAGCGACTCCTCCACGCAAATCGAGTGGATCGACGAGAGCGCGTCCATATCGAACGCGGAGAAGATGAAGATGTTTTTCAGGATCTCGAAATTGTCCACCGCAGCCACCCCAAAGAAGCGATCGAATGACCACAATCCGGTCCGAATGGCCCGAATCTACGGGAATCGGACGAATTCCACAATCGGTTCACCGCGCGGCTTAACGGGCGAAGACGCCCATCAGCACCGGCACGTTGACGAAGCCGCGGATCAGGCGGGCGTCGGTTTCGCCGCGCAGGGCGAGCTGGGTGCTGGTGCCGCCGTCCATATTGAGGGCCTGCGCCGCTCCGAATCCGCCCTGCCCCTCGGGCATGGCCAGTACCTGCGCGAAGTGCTCCAGCGTGATGCCCGAGAGGACGGTGTCGGTGACGACGAAAATCACGCGACCCTTTTTGTCCGTCGCGACGGCGGATCTGCGTGTCACGCGATCCTTGTCGTCGAAGTCGCCAAGCGCCGCACCGTCGCGGACGAGCCAGGGTCCCGACTGAACCGCGTTGGTGACGCCCGAGCCGGTGTAGCGGTCGCGCTCGACGAGTTCGGCCCGGCTGTCGTACACGGCGAAAACGCCGCGATGATCGCCCGCCCGGACGAGCGGCGACACCTCGTGTCCCTTCGACACGCACAGCCCCAGGATGCCCAGCGCTTCGTTGAAAAATGACCCGTTCATCATCGCGATCGCGCCCATGGACTCGGCGAGCACACCGATGGGCTTCGACCCGATCTCCGTCGGTTTCAGGGCGATGACCTCAATCCGAATGATGGCCGGGTCCATGCGCAGGGCGAACAGGTCGATGGCGTGGTCACCGCCGCGCTCGACGGTCACGATACGCCGCTCGACGCCTCGCGCGACCGGCATCCAGTACCCGGCTTCGGCGACCGTGAGCTCGCCGACGACCTTTTCGCGATACGACGACACCTGCCCGGCGGCGAAGCGATAGACGAGGTCGGGGTAGCGGGTGAAGGCGACGCCCGCCGAGACCGCGCCGATCACGACGAGTCCGGCCAGAATCCGCCCGATCCATCCCCACATGCGATGGACTCCCGTAATCCGGCCCGCACCCGCGCGGCGCGCGGCGATGCGTCAGTCGTCGGCCAGATCCGTCTTCTGGGGTTTGGGCAACATCCGCACGTCGATGACCGTCGGCTGACGACCGGCCACGACCTCGCGGGTTTCGTTCTCGAAATCGTCGTGCTCGAAACGCAGCACGTGCCCGCCCGCCGTCACCGCGAGCCGGCCCGATTCGCCGTCGAAACGGCGCGCGCGGCCGATGAACCGTCCGTCCAGAAAGACCTTGGCGTCGTCGGGCGACACCTTGAGGACGTATTCGGTCGTCGGCCGGTCGCCGTTCAATTGATCCAGCGGAACGGCGCAGGCCGCGAGGGCAAACAGGGCGATGGCGACGGCGAAGTGCTTCATGGGCGGCGTTTAGCGAACGACCTCGAAGATCGGAAATCCGGGACGCCCCGGAACGGGCCGCAGTTTGACCGGAGAGCCCTCGATTTTCAAGACGGCGTCCGCGAGCATCTCGTCGGTGCCCGCGAACTCGACGACAAAGATGGCAACCGACCCGGAACGAAACGAATCGAAGGTGACGGAACGCACTCCGCCGACCGACTTCCACGAGCCCGCCAGCGCGCGCACTACGCCCGGCTCCGCCAATCCGCGCACCTCGACGGTCAGCTTGCGGACCTCGTGCGTCTCGAAGAGTCCAGAGCCGGCCATGGCCTGGCGAATCCGCGCCGCGACTTCGGCCACCGCGGCCTCGGGGATGGCGCCGTCCGTCGTTGCGGGCCATCGGTACGAAAATTCCGCGAGAGTCGATTTCGTGTCGAGGTCGTGGACGCGGACGACGATCGTTCGCGCGTCGGGATCGTCGCGCCGCTTCGCGGGGTCCTCGCCGGGGACGGGTTTGGGCGGGCGACGCACGCCGATGGCGACGACGCGCACACCGAAGGTGTCGCGGATCTTCGCGAGAGGTCGCAGATCGCCGCGCACCGCCGCGCCGATCTCTTCGCCCTTCGCGACAGCGTCGGCGGCGTCGCGGTTCGCGACGCTCACCCCCGCTTCGCCCAGCGCATCCGCGACGCGGCGGTCGAAATCGGAAAGGCGCGCGAAGCCCTCGTCGGATTCGTCGAAGACGAGCGCTAGCACCGAGGACTCGCCCGCCCCGTAGGGCGACGCGAGGGCGTCGAACGCCTTGGCGAGGCGATCCATGTCGAACGACACCGAGAGCCGCACGCGCCACTCGGCTTCCATTTGCGCATCGAAGAGCGTCTGCGTGGAAAGGATGTAGCGATCGGCCGCGGGGAGCAGATTCGACCGGATCGCGACGCGTTTGGCCTCGAGCACGCTCGCGGGCCACGTGGCGTCGAGCGCCGCCTGAAGCGCGGTACGTTTGGCGAGCTTGATCGCCTCGTTTCGCGCGTCGCGGACGCGGTCGCCGCGAATGGGCACGGCGGCCTCGCCCTCGAATCGCGACGCCGCCAGAGCCGTCGCCGCCGCCAGCGCGATGCCGAGCAGCGCAACGACTCGCAACGACCGGGAGGTCATTGCACGAATTCCGCGACCGCCGCGCGCAACCTGGGCGACACCCACGCGCGGATGTTGACGTTTTCGCCCTCGACGAATTCCGAAACGACGGTGCCGTCGCGGTGCAGCGCCGAGAGCAGATCGCCGCGCCCGGCGGGGATCGACACGTCGATGCGACTGCGTCCGCGGTGCAGACGTCCGGCCAGCATCGCGCGCAGCTCGCCCAGCCCTTCGCCGGTGCGCGCGCTGACCGCCACCGCCGAGGGCAACTCGCGCGTAAGTCGCGTCACGACGGCGGGATGTTCGCACCGGTCGATTTTGTTGAGCACGCTGATGACGTCGCCAGCGGGGATGCCGATCTCG
Organism: uncultured bacterium; assembly: GCA_964586775.1. Lineage (GTDB taxonomy): Bacteria > Lernaellota > Lernaellaia > JACKCT01 > JACKCT01 > JADLEX01. Next base: position 5,531 of record CAZPJD010000190.1, read on the forward strand.
GCGAGCACGGTGTGAACGGCCTCGATGTGGTGATCGACGGCCTCGTGCGACGCGTCGATGACGTGCAGCAGATGGGCCGACGACGTGACCTCTTCGAAGGTCGCCTTGAAACTTTCGACGAGTTGGTGCGGCAGCTTGCGGATGAATCCGACGGTGTCGGACACCAGCATGCGCTCGCCGCGCGCGAGTTCGATCTCGCGCGTGGTGGGGTCGAGCGTGGCGAAGAGCCGGTTCTCGGCCAGGGCGTCGGCGCCCGAGAGCGCGTTGAAAAGCGTCGACTTTCCCGCGTTGGTGTAACCGATCAGGCTGGCCGTTTCATACGGAACGCGTTCGCGCGCGGCGCGGTGGAGCGAGCGCGTGCGGCGGACGTGGTCGATCCGCTTTTTGATCCGCGTGATCTTTTCCTGGATGCGGCGGCGGTCGATTTCGAGATCGGTTTCGCCGGGGCCTCGCGTGCCGATGCCCGCGCCCTGGCGCGAAAGGTGCGTCCACATGCCGCGCAGGCGGGGCAGCAGGTATTCGAGCTGCGCGAGCTCGACCTGCAGCTTGCCCTCGGCGCTGCGCGCGCGCATGGCGAAGATGTCGAGGATCAGGCCCGTGCGGTCGAGGACCATCTTGCCCGTCGTTTCCTCGATGTTGCGCTGCTGCGAGGGCGAGAGGTCGTCGTCGAAGAGCACGAAATCGACGTCGTCCCCCGCCGCGCGCTCGGCGACCTGGGCGAGCTTGCCCTGCCCGATGAAGGTGCGCGCGTTGACGACGGGCACGTCGCACAGGATGCGCCCGACATCGACACCACCGGCGGTGGCGAGCAGCTCGGCCAGTTCGTCGAGGGATTCGAGGGCGTCGGACGTGGTGACGCCCCGCCGGCGCGTTCCCACCAGCAGGGCGTTTCTTTGCGAAGCCTTGGGCATTTACTCCCGGTCGCGATCCCGGTCGCGATGGTATCCGCCGCCGCCACTGCCGCCATGGTCGCGATCGCGGTCGCGATCACGCGGCGGCTGCGACGCGCCCTCGCCGAAGAGCTGGGCCATCTTGCTGCCCGCCGGGACGTTCACGTTGGTGATCGCGTGCTTGTACACGAGGTGGAAGCGCTCGCCGTCGAGAACCACGCAGTAGTTGTCGAAGCTCTTGATGATGCCCTCGACCTTTTGCCCATCGGACAATTCCATCGTGATCTTGATTCGCTCGCGACGAGCCTGATTCAAAAACTGATCCTGCACGTTGATGCGCGGTCGCATGGCCATACGCCTCCTTGATGGGCAAATCCCAGATTACGAAAACATGACAACGTCGCGGCCGAGAAGTTGCTCGATGTCCGCGATCAGCTCATCACTCGGTTCCACTCCCAGATGCTGCGGCAGCCGCAACACCGCGTCTCCAACCCCCGGCAGCGCCACGCGCAGGACGGGCCGGCAGCGTCCGCGTTTCGCGTTCGTGACGATCCGTTTGAGCATGTCCACCGCCCCATCCGACATCCGCTCCGACGCGAGCCGGATATGCAATTCCTCTCCCAGCGACCTCTGCGCCGACGCGAGCGGCGTGACCTCCTCGACGAAGATCTTCGGCCCGCGGTCTTCCGGCGCCTCCGCCCTGCCCTTGAGCAGAAGCGGTTCGTCGGATTTGATCAGCGATTCGTATTTCGCGCACGCCTCGCTGTAAACGATCGCCTCAAAACTCCCCGTCAGATCCTCAACCTCCAGGATCGCCATGCGTCCGCGCGGCGTGTCCCGGAATTTGCGCTCGGTCACGATCACGCCCACCGTCGCGCCGACGTTGGCCGTGATCTCGCGGAGCGATTCACACGTATGCGTCGTGTATTTGCGAATAATCTTCGCATACTGGCGGAGCGGATGTCCAGTGAGAAAAAAGCCGAATGCGAGTTTCTCGTGGTCGAGCTTCTCCTGATCGCTCCACGGCGAAACGTCGGGCAGAGCGATCTCAGCGGGCGCGGCGCTCGCGGGCATGCCGCCGCCGAAGAGGCTCACCTGGCCGCTCGCCCGATCGCGCGCCTCGCGCGCGGTGCGCTCCATGATCGCGTCGAGTCCCATGAACAGACGCGCGCGGTTCGATTCCATTTCGTCGAACGCACCCGCGCGCACGAGATTCTCCAGCACGCGGCGATTGACCGTCTGCGTGTCGATGTGCTCCATCAGGTGTGCGGCCGACCGGAAGGGACCGGCTTTTTCGCGGACGCCGATCATGGCCTCGATCGCGCCGTCGCCGATGCCCTTGATGCCCGCGAGTCCGTAACGGATGTGGCCGTCTTCGACGACGAAATCGTGTTCCGACCGGTTGATGTCGGGCGGCAGGATTTCGAGGCCCATCTCGCGCACCTCGTTGACCATCGTGCGAAGCTTGTCGGTGTCGCCGGCGTCCATCGTGAGCAGCGCCGCCATGAACTCCAGCGGGTAGTTCGCCTTGAGCCACGCGGTCTGGTACGCGACGACGCCGTACGCCGCGGAGTGGCTCTTGTTGAAGCCGTACTCCGCGAACTTTTCCATCTGGTCCCAGATCTTCTCGGCCTTGGCCGCGGGCACCTTTCGGTCGGCTGCGCCTTTGAGAAACTTCTCGCGGAAGGTCGCCATCTTGTTCTTGTCTTTTTTGCTCATCGCGCGACGCATGAGGTCGGATTGACCGAGCGAGAACCCCGCGACGGCGTTCGCGACCTGCATGACCTGCTCCTGATAGACCATCATGCCGTAGGTCTCGCGCAGGTAGTCCTCGAGCATCGGCAGCTCGTACACCACCGCCTGCTCGCCCTTCTTCGACGCGATGAAGGTGTCGATCATCCCCGATCCGATCGGACCCGGCCGATAGAGCGCGACGAGCGCCACGATCTCGTCGATGGTGCGCGGCGCGATGCGCAGCAGCAGTTCCTTCATGCCGCGCGATTCGAGCTGAAATACGCCCGTCGTCATGCCCTGGCTGAGCAGGTCGAAGGTCTTGGCGTCATCCATCGGAATCTCGTCGATGTCGATCTCGACACCGCGCGTTTTTTTGACGAGCGCGAGCGCCTTGTCGATGATCGTGAGCGTCTTGAGGCCGAGGAAATCGAACTTGATGAGACCGGCCTTTTCGACGTCGTTCTTGTCCCACTGCGTCATGACGTAGCCGTCTTTGTCGCGCATGAGGGGAACGAGTTCGGTGAGCGGCCGGGGCGCGATCACGAGCCCCGCGGCGTGCTTGCCGGGGTTGCGGATGGTGCCTTCGAGCGCCCGCGCGCCCTCCATGATCTCGCGCGCCCACGCGTTGGCGTCGAGAAACGCGCGCAGCTCGGAGTCTTTTTTCACCGCGTCGTCGAGCGTGATGTTCAGGTCGGGCGGGATGAGCTTGGAGAGCTTGTCGACCTCGCCGTAAGGATAGCCGAGCGCGCGGCCGACGTCCTTCACCGCCGCCTTGGCCTTGAGCGTGCCGAAGGTCGCGATTTGGCAGACGTTGTCCGCGCCGTATTTTTTCGTGACGTAGTCGATGACGCGGTCGCGGCCGTGGGCGCAGAAATCGCAGTCGATGTCGGGGTTGTCGGCGCGCTCGGGATTCAGGAAGCGCTCGAAGAGCAGGCTGTAGCGCACGGGATCGATGTCGGTGATGCCCAGCGCCCAGCACGCGACGCTACCCGCCGCGCTGCCGCGCCCGGGACCCACACGCACGTCGTTGCGCCGCGCCCAGTTCATGAAGTCCTGCACGATGAGCAGGTAGCCGGCGAAGCCCTTTTCCTCGATCAGCGCCAGCTCGTCCGCCAGTCGGTCATCGTATTCCTTGCGGACGTTCGACCAGTCGGCGGGGTCGGTCTGTCTCCGCCGGAGCTTTTCGAATCGCCGGTCGAGGCCGTCGCGCGTCATCTCCTCGAAGACCTCGTTGATCGCGCGTCCGCCCGTGTCGAACTGCGGATAGACGAAGCCGCCCATCGAGATGTCGAGGTTGCACCGCTCGGCGATCTCGGCGGTGTTCGCCACCGCCTCGGGGTGGTCGGAGAACAGGTCGTACATCTCCTCGGTGGAGCGCAGGTAGAACGCCTCGGACTGGTACTTCTTGCGTTTCGTTTCGTGGATCGTCTTGTTGGTGCCCACGCACAGCATGATGTCGTGCGGCTTGGCATCCTCGGGACGCAGGTAGTGGCAGTCGTTCGTCGCCACGAGCGGCAGGTTCATCCGCGCCGAGAAGTCGAAGAGCGCGCGGTTGATGGTCTCCTGCTCGTCGATCGAGTTGCGCTGGACCTCGAGATAGTATCGCCCGTCGAAGACCGAGGCGTGCCACTCGATCAGGCTCTCGGCCTTTTTCAGATCGCCCGCCAAAATCGCCGTAGAGACCTCGCTCGACATGCAGCCCGACGTGGCGATGAGCCCCGCGTTGTATTGCGCGAGCAACTCGTGATCGACGCGTGGGCGGTAGTACATGCCGTCCAGATGCGCCGTGGAGACGAGCTTGATGAGGTTGTGATAGCCGTTCAGATCCGATGCGAGCAGCAGCAGGTGGTGGGCTCTCTTGCCCTCGGTCTGCGCCTTGCGTTCGCGGTGCGAAACCGGCGTGACGTACACCTCGCAGCCGATGATCGGCTTGAGGTCCTTGTCGCGCGCCGCGTTGTAAAACTGGATCGCGCTGCACAGGTTGCCGTGCTCGGTCACGGCGACGGCGCGCTGGCCATGCGCGCGCACCGCATCCATGAGCGGCGATTCCTTCGACTTCGGGTCCGTCGGGTGAAGGATCTTGTTTGTCGCGTCGGCGAAGGAAAAGTGCGTGTGCAGGTGAAGGTGGACGAAGTCTTTCATGGATCCCCGTTTTCACGGCCGCGCGGGCCGGGCTACTCCCATTCGATCGTCGCGGGCGGCTTGCTGGAGATGTCGTACACCACGCGGTTGACGCCTTCGACCTCGTTGATGATGCGGTTGCTGATGCGCGCGAGCAGGTCATACGGAATGTGCACCCAGTCGGCCGTCATGCCGTCGAGCGAGTGCACCGCGCGCAGCGCGATCGTGTGCGCGTAAGTGCGTTCGTCGCCCATCACGCCCACGCTGCGCACGGGCAGCAGCACGGCGAAGGCCTGCCAGATGCGGTCGTACCAGCCGGAGGCGCGCAGCTCCTCGATGAACACCGCGTCGGCGTTTTGCAGCACCTCGATGCGTTCGCGCGTGACCTCGCCCGGAAGACGCACGGCGAGGCCCGGCCCGGGGAAGGGATGCCGGCCGAGGACGTCGGCCGGGATGTCGAGCTCGCGGCCGACGGCGCGCACCTCGTCCTTGAACAGTTCGCGCAGCGGCTCGACGAGTTTCAGGTGCAGCGTGTCGGGCAGCCCGCCGACGTTGTGGTGGCTCTTGATGGTCGCCGACGGCCCGCCCTTGGCGCTCACCGATTCGATCACGTCGGGGTAGAGCGTGCCCTGGGCGAGGAACGTCGCGTCGCGGTGGCGCTTCGCCTCGTCGGAAAACACGTCGATGAAGACCTTGCCGATGATCTTGCGCTTGCGTTCCGGGTCTTCCACACCCGCCAATTCGTCGAGAAAGCGGTCGGTGGCGTCGACATAAACGACGTGCAGGCCGAGGCGCTCGCGGTAGTCGCGCAGCACCTGCTCGGCCTCGCCTTTTCGCAGCACGCCGGTGTTGACGAAGATCGACGTGAGCTGATCGCCGATGGCGCGGCGCAGCAGCACGGCGGTCACGGTGGAATCGACGCCGCCCGACAGCCCGAGGATCACGCCCTCGTCGCCGATCCGCTCGCGCAGGTCGCGGATCGTGATGTCGATGAAGTTGTGCGCGGTCCAGTCGTCGCCGCACCCGCAGATGCGGTGGACGAAGTTGGCGAGGATGTCGAGCCCGCGCGTCGTGTGAACGACCTCGGGGTGGAACTGGAGCGCGTAGAATCGCCGCGACTCGTCGGCCATGGCCGCGATCGGCGAATTGCCCGACCGCCCCACCGCGCGGAAGCCCTCGGGCATGCGTTCGACGCGGTCGCCGTGGCTCATCCACACGGGCAACGCGCAGCCGGGCTCGAAGCCCTCGAAGAGGCCGTCGTCGTCCAGAATTTCCGTGACCGCGGGGCCGTACTCGCGGCGATCCGATCGCGCGACCTCGCCGCCGAAAAGCTGCGCCATGAGCTGCATGCCGTAGCAGATACCGAGCACCGGCACGCCCGTTTCCAGCAATTCGCGGCCGATCTTCGGCGCGCCGGGGTCGTAGATGCTCGACGGCCCGCCCGAGAGGATTACGCCTCGCGGCGCAAACTCGTGCACGCGCTCGGCGGTCGCGTCGAAGGGCCAGATCTCGCAGTAGACGCGCAGCTCGCGCACCCGCCGGGCGATGAGCTGCGTGTATTGCGAACCGAAATCGAGAATAAGGATCTTTTCGTCAGGAACGGCGTTCATGGCGCTCGGGACTCCGCGAATTTCGGGTTATTTCAATTGATAGTTCGGCGCTTCTTTTGTGACGGTCACGTCGTGGGCGTGGCTTTCCTGAAGCCCCGCGGACGAGATCTCACAAAAACGTGCGCGCGTGCGCAAATGCTCGATCGTGGGGCTGCCCGTGTAACCCATTCCCGCGCGCAGCCCGCCGATCAACTGCTCGACCACCGATCGGATGGAACCCTTGTAGGGGACGCGGCCCTCGATGCCCTCGGGAACGAACTTCGCCGGGGACTCGATGTGGTCCTGGGCGTATCGGTCGGCGCTGCCCTGCGACATCGCGCCGAGCGAGCCCATGCCCCGATACACCTTGTAGCTGCGCCCCTGAAACAGGATCGCCTCGCCGGGGCTTTCTTCCGTGCCCGCGAAGAGGCTTCCGATCATGATCGAGTCGGCGCCCGCGGCGAGCGCCTTGACGATGTCGCCCGAGTAGCGGATGCCGCCGTCGGCGATGATCGGCACGCCGAATTTTTCCGCCTCGCGCGCGCATTCGTTGACCGCCGTGATCTGCGGCACGCCGACGCCCGAGACGATGCGCGTGGTGCAGATCGAGCCCGGCCCGATGCCGACCTTCACGCCGTGCGCCCCGGCCTCGCACAGAGCCCGCGTACCGTCCTCGGTCGCCACGTTTCCCGCGACAACCTGCGTATCGGGGAATCGTTCGCGGATCCAGCGCACCATCTCGATCACGCGCTTCGAGTGGCCGTGCGCCGTGTCGACGCACACCACGTCGACGTCTTTCTCGACCAGCAACTCGACGCGCCGGTGCGATTCGTCGGCCACGCCCACCGCCGCGCCGACGCGGTAGCGACCGTGGTCGTCCTTGCAGGCGTTCGGAAAACGCTCGGTCTTCTCGATATCCTTGATGGTGATGAGTCCGACCAGATAGCCCGCGTCGTCGACCACCAGCAGCTTCTCGATGCGGTTCTCGTGCAGGATGCGCTTGGCCTCGACCATCGTCGTGCCGGGCCGCACGGCGATCAGATGGTCCTTGGTCATCAGCTCGTCGATGCGCTTGTTGAGATCGGTCAGGAAGCGCAGGTCGCGGTTCGTCAGGATCCCGACGGGCTTTCCCTCTTCGTTCACGACGGGCAGTCCCGAGATCTTGTAGCGCTTCATGATCTCGAGGGCCTCGAAGATGCGCTGCTCGGGGCGCATCGTGATCGGGCGCAGGATCATTCCCGACACGGCCTTCTTGCACCGGTCCACCTCGAGGGCCTGCTGCTCGGCGGTCATGTTCTTGTGGATGATGCCGATGCCGCCCTGCTGCGCCATGGCGATGGCGGTGGCGCTCTCGGTCACCGTGTCCATGGCGGCGGACAGTAGCGGGATGTTCAGCCGGATGTCGCGCGTCAGCCGCGTGCCCAGGTCGGCATCCGACGGCAGAAAATCGGCGTAGTTGGGCAGGAGCAAAACATCGTCGAATGTCAGTGCGTGAACGCGATCGTCATTGAGCATCGGAATCGGCCCCTCGCCCACCCCACTACGGCTTGGGCGGAGTCTTGTGGAACAATGTCTGGACCTGCGTGATCTCGCGGGTCATGGTTTTATCGACCTTGTACGGCGGCAGAAACGACAGCGGCACCGCGCGGGTGTAGCTGTAAACGACCTTGATCTCGTTGTTGAAGCGATTGATGTTGATGCTCCCGTCCGCGGACAGGGGCACCTTCGCGCGCTCGGCCACCTTGTTGATCTCGGCCAGCATCTCCTGATCGCTGACTTGCGACGCCTTGATCATCTGCGCTTCGATCGCGCGCTTGAGCGTCATTTCGCCGTAGATCGGCGGCACGTAGCACCAGCAACCGACCACGATGGCCGCCAGAAACAGCAGCAGCAAAGCGGAAACGTAATTGAAGCCGCCCCTGACATGTTCGCGTCCGACGTTCTTTACGGTCCTCATGAGCCCACCCCCGTCGTATTTCGGTCGTTGCGGTCGTTCGGTCCTTCACGCGCGCCGCCCGGCGCGCGACCTCACGCGTCCAGCGTCCCCTCGGGCGGCCAATCGTCCGCCATCAGGATCCCGTCCAGCAATCCGCCTTCCGACACCATCAGCGCGTCGAATCCCCCGAGGCGCATGACGGTTCGCACGATCCGAAAACCCGCCACGATCAAATCCTCGCGTCCCTTCTCCAGCCCCGGCAAAACGCCGATGCGCTCGGACGCGGGCAAACCGATCAATCGTTCGTAAAGCGCGTCGAGCGACGCCGCCGACACGCGATGCCGATGCACCTTCGATCCGTCATAGGGCACGAGACGCAGGTCCATGGCGGCCAGCGTGGTCGCCGTTCCGGCGATGCCCACCAGCGTATCCGGCACCGGGTCGTCGAAGAATTCGCGGACGCCGTCTTCGACAACGGCATCCACCGCTGCGATTTGATCCGGCGTCGGGGGATCATTCTTGAGGAAGCCCTCGGTCACCGTCACGACGCCCAGATCGAAGCTCTGCCGTCGGCGAACCTCGCCGCCGGTCACGACGACCAGTTCGGTCGAAAATCCCCCGATGTCGATGAGCAGCAGTTCGGGGACGTCGGCGCCCAGGTGATGCGCCGCGCCCATCGCCGAAAGCCGCGCCTCGGTGTTTCCGCTGATGACGCACGGCGCGAGCCCCGGCAGATCGCGAAGCGCCGCGAGAAAATCACTCCGGTCGTCCGCCCGGCGCACCACGCCGGTGCACGCGGCGCGGACCGTGGGCGCTCCCTCATCGACGGCGAAACGGGAAAACTCGCGGGCGGCGTCGAGGGTGCGACGCACCGATTCGGCGTCGAGACGGCCCGAAAAACCGCCGGCCAGCCGGGTGATCCGGCGCCGGACCTCGACGCGGCGAAGCGCCTCACCCTCGCCCGAAGCGAGCAGAACGCGGACCGTGTTCGATCCGATGTCCATCGAGGCGCGTAACATTTCGGGTGTATAGCACACCCCCCGTTTGGGCGGCAAGCGAGCCGCGTTGACAGGGCGAGCGTCGATGCTATATCTAGACGTTATCCTGAAGCGGGATACCATATCCTGTTTGTTTCACCCTCGACCAAGGGGTTTTGCCGCATGTGCCGCCAGCGATGGATTTCCGGGGCGCTCGCGCTCGTCGTCGCCCTCGCCCTGCTCGCGTCCGCGGGCGCGGCGAACGCGAAGGATCTGTCCCAGCGCATCAGCCTGGGCTACAACAATCAGGCGAGCGTCGGCTGGATCGGCGGCGCGGACGCCGGCCTCACGCAGATGTTCCTCTACAGCAACGGCATCTCGACCAAGTACTGGCTGAACCGCGACCTGGGTTTCGAGGGCGTGCTCGGCTACTACACCGCCAAGAACGAAGAGGTGGGCGGTTGGGCGGCCCAGATCCTGGGCAAGGTCCACTACGTGCTCAACCACGAAGACAACATGATGTTCTACACCGGCGGCGGGCTCGGCCTGATCCCGATGAAGGTCGATTACGGCCGCGAGGAAGAGACCGAGACGGGGTTCATGCTCAACGCGTTCTTGGGCTGGGAGTTCTTCCTGCAGGGGCTGCCGAATCTGGGTTTCGATGTCGAGGTCGGCCTGCAATACGTCGACGTGGACACCTTCGCCAGCTTCGGCACCTACGGCGGCGGATTCGGCCTGCTGGGGATTCGCTACTACTTCTGACGCGGACCACGCGCCAACGCAAACGCGCCGGGGAATCCTCGGCGCGTTTTTCGTTCCGGGTTTGGTGGCGACGTCAGCTCGCCAGCACGCTCTCCTCGCGCTTCTTGACCTCGGCGATCTCGCGGCGCAGCTCCTCGGCGGCGGGTTTCGTCTCGGGCGCGGCCTTTTCCAGTTCGGCGAGCGTGCGCAAAGCCCGGTCCAGCGTCTCGATGTTCTCGCGGCTGCGTCGGCGCAGGGCGCTTTGCGTCGCATTGAAGGTCGTCATCAGATTCTGGAACTCATCCCCCTGACGCAGCTTCAGGTCGCGCGTGTAGTTGCCCTCGCGAATCCAGTTGAGGTGCCGGTTGAACGCGTAGATCGGGCCGATGATCCGGTGCGAGAAACGCAGCCCGAACGTCACCGTCACCACGACCAACGCAAGGATGAGGACGAGGAGCATCACAATCTCGAGGCTGATGCCCGTTTCCGCGCCCGGCGACATCTGCGTGGCGCTCGACATCCGCGATCCCCACAGCACCAGCGAGCCGACGGCGAGCGTGGCGAGCCCGGCAATGCCGATCGCGATGAATTTTCCCTGAAACGGGCGGTCGATGAAGTAGCCGCTCCGCCGGTTCGTGACTTCCGCCATCTGGGCGCCTCCGCAAAGGGTGTGGGGTCAGATCCCCGGATCGTTGTCCAGATCGAAGTGCCGGGCAAAATCGTCCATCAGCGCGTCCGGCCCCGCTTCGACCACGGCGACAAACGCCTCGACGACCGCGGGATCGAACTTGCGTCCCGACTCGTCGCGGATCATTTCGAGCGTCAGCGTGCGACTGAACGCGGCGCGAAACGCCCGGGTGGCCATCATGGCGACGAAACTGTCGCAGATGCCGAGAACGCGCGCCTCGATCAGGATGTCCTCGCCCGCCAGCCCGCGCGGATACCCCGAGCCGTCCCAGCGCTCGTGGTGCTGAAACACGAGTTCGCCGATCTCCCACGGGTGGACGATCGGGTCCAGAATCTGCGCGCCGACGCGCACGTGCTCGCGGATCGCCGCGAGTTCCACGTCGGAGAGGGGCTGCGTCTTGGTGAGCAGGGCCGTGTCGACGGCGATCTTGCCCACGTCCATCAGCATGCCACCGAAACGCAGTCGATCGACGGTGTCGTCGTCGAGGCCCATGCGACGTCCCGTCGCCACCGCGAGCTTGCTCACCATCTCGTAGTGGCCTTTACGATACGGGTCCTTGAACTCGATCGCCCGCACGAGGGTCTGAATGGTGGACAGGTGCGCGATCCGCAGCTTGGCGTCGGCGTCGGCCAGACGCTCGGCGGTGCGGTCGAGCAGACGCCGCAGATCGGCATTTTCGCTTTTCAGGGCTTCGTTTTCGGCGTTCACCGCCCGCGCATCGCGTTCGCCGCTCATCCTTCGCTCCCGCGGGCGCGCGCCCGCGATTACCACGGTTTCATGGTCCGAAGTTCTTATCGACAAAAACTCAGGGAGCTTGAAGCTCGAAACTCACCGCGCCCACCAATTTTCCGTCCACCGACCATTCCTGCTTCCACGCGCCCACGGTCGGGAGCGTGTCGAACCCTGTCAACGTGAATTCGCCCGTGACGACATCGATCTCATAGCGGTCCGAACGGGCGGTTTCGCCCTTGGGTCCGATGAGCCGTGCGTCGATCGTATGCTTCCCGCCGGTTCCGCCCAGGTGCGCCTGCCGATAGATCCGCGCCCCCGCCTTGAGCGAGCCCGCGTCGCCCGACACGCCCTTGCCGTCCAGCGTGATCGCCGAACCGACCTTCGACCACATCATCGCCGGTTTGTCGGCCTTGGGCAGATCCGGCGCGCTCTGGCCGAGACGCAGGGCGATGTCCGTGGCCTTTGCATCCTGCGGATCGAGCACCCAAAGCGCGTGTACGGCGTCGCCGGCGCGGCGCGGGTCGTTCAGTTTGTCCATCGCGAGGTCGGCGTATTCGCGCCAGATCTCGGGCCGCCACGGGTCGAGGGCGAGCAGCAACGCGTACTGCTCGGCCGCGCGATCGAAGTCGCCCCGATCGCGGAACATGCGCGCCATGCTCTCGGCGCGCAGCGCCTCGGTGGTGTCGGGCTTGTCGTCGAAGCCGGGGACCAAGTCCTCCCATTCGGGCTTGCGGCCGGGTTGCAGATCGCGCGCCTGCGCGTAGAGCGGCTTCGCGCGGCCGGGATAGCCGCGACGCATCATCACGAACGCCGCGCCATAGAGCGGCCGCGGGTCCTTGGGCCCGAGCGCCGCCGCCATGCCGTACAGTTCCTGCGCCGCGTCGAGGTTGCCCGCCGCGACGCGCTGCGACGCGAGTCCCACGTAGGCCGCGATCAGGCTGTCGCGCAGCGCGCCGTCCGACGGCGATGCCGAAGCCGCGAAACGCAGGGCGTCCACGGCGTTGGCGTAATCGCCCGACGACACGGCCATGGCCGCGATGCCCGCGTAAGCCTCGGGCGAATTCGGCGCGAGTTCGAGGGCGCGTCGGAACATGGGCACGGCCTCGGACTGTCGTCCCTGAAACGAGAGCGCGGTGCCCAGGCCGATGTAGCCGCGCGCGTTCTTGTCGTCGAGGGCGATCGCCTTGCGGAAGTGCTGCTCGGAAAGGATGTATTTTTCCATCTTCTGAAAGGTCACGCCGAGGTTGTAATTGACCTCGTACTGAAACGTCACGTCGCGCGCGCCGGCCTTGAGCGCCTCGCGCCAGTGCCGCGCCGCGCCCTCGTAGTCGCCGCTTTTGAACAGGTCCATCGCCTCGCGGTGCTGGTTGAGCGCACCGGGGGTGACGTTGGAGAAATCGACCCGCGGTTTGTCGGGGGCCTTCATCTCCTGTTTCGGAGCGACGTAGGACTTCGACCCGCACGTCGCGACGACGACCACGACGGCGATGCAGGTCAGGAACGCGAGGAGAAAGTTCCGAAATCGCATGGCGCCCGCACGGTGTTGGAGTTCCCCGATTTTTACTGCCAAACCGAGACCAGTTCAATGTCCTCGGGGTATTCGTTGGCCAGCAGCGTGGGCACGTAGCGGTCGTCGTCCAGAAGCGACGCCTTGAAAAACGCCGTCAGATACCGCGCGACGATGGCGTTCGCGAGATCGGTGTCGATCATCTCCCCCGAGCATCCGGTGATCGGCGACACGAACGACGGCGGCAGCAGCAGGCAGGCGTCGGTGGCGCTGTAGTGGCCGGCCTCGAGCATCTCCATGTGGATTCTGCGCGGCACCGTGAGCGAATCGAACAGGGCGCGCGCCGTGACGTTGGAGTTGAACATTCCGCCCGCGAGACCGTCGAGCGTCCCCTGCAGCATGAAGACCGGTGCGGGATACGCCGTTGGGAAGAAACCGAGCCATACGGGGTTGAGCGGCGCGATGGCCTTGATGTAGTCGCGACCCGGCCCCGCCAGCAGTGAGGTCAGCGCGCCGTAGCTGTGCCCCGTCACGCCGAAGGCGGTCAAATCGAGCCGGCGACCGAGGAACCACTCGCCTGTCGCCGCGAGGTTTTCGAGCTCGTCGAAAACAAAGTCGACATCGAGCGGGCGGTCCCAATAGGCGCTGACGGTCGTCACCGGATTGAAAAACACGACCATCTCGTCAGGGATGTTCACGAAGATCGCGTTGCCGTAGTGATCGGGCGCGACGACCACAAATCCGTGGCTCGCCAGGTATTCGCACAGCGTGTAGTTCTGAAAGCGAATCGCCGTGAGGCCGTGGCTGAAGAGGATGACCGGGAAGCGCCGCGCCTCGTCGGCCACCGGCGCGTCGCGAAACGCCCAGGTGGTCGTGTTCCACAGCTCGTCGAGCTTGTCCTGATAGATCGAATCGAGCAGACCCGGCGCCCAGGTCGGCAGCGGGCCGATCATGTCGGGCATGGCGTTCGGCACGCCGCCCGCGTCCGCCGCCGGATACCAGATCTCGACGGGCAGCGTGCGGTCCATGCCGCCCCAGACCTCGTGGCGCGATTCGTCCACCCAGAACTCGGTGCGCACGCCGACGCGAAACGGACCCCAATCCTCCGGCGGAGTGTAGGGCCAGGGGCTCGTGTCGATGTCGTCGTCGGCGTCGTCATCGCCCGCGTCGTCATCCGCGTCGTCGTCGGGATCGATGTTCACGCCGTCGTCGTCGGACGAATCGTCGTCAGTCGCATCGTCGTCGCTCGTCGCGCCGGAGTCCGACGAAGCGGTGTCGTCATCATCATCTGTTGCGCACGCGACGAGCCCGCATGACAGGATCAGCGACAGCAGGATCGACGCGAACGCACGCGCGCGAATCATGGCTCGTCCTCGATGAAGTCTCCGTCCACCATTTTACGATAAAAGCACGTTCGCCGTCCCGTGTGGCACGCCGGGCCCGCGGGATCGACGATGTAGAGCACCGCGTCGCCATCGCAGTCGAGGCGGATCTCGACGACGCGCATCGTGTTTCCGCTCGTCATTCCCTTCGTCCACAGCTCGCCGCGCGAGCGCGACCAAAACGTCGCGAGGCCCGAGCGCACGGTCTCGGCCAGCGCGTCGGCGTTCACCCACGCCATCATCAGCACCTCGCGGCTCTCGCGCGCCTGCACGATCACGGGGACGAGCCCGGCGTCGTTGAATTTGACGGCCGATCCATCCATCACGAAAACGCCTCGCGCACCTCGACGCCCCGCTCGCGAAGGTACTGCTTCACCTGCCCGACGGTAAACGTGCCGAAGTGAAAGACCGACGCCGCGAGCGCCGCGTCCGCGCCGCCCGCCGTCAGGCCATCATAGAAGTGTTCGAGCTCGCCCACGCCGCCCGATGCGATGACGGGGATCGTCACCGCATCCGTAATGGTGCGCGTGAGTTCCAGATCGAAGCCGTCCTTGGTGCCGTCGCGGTCCATGCTCGTCAGCAGGATCTCGCCCGCGCCGAGTCGCTCGACCCGCGTCGCCCACTCGATCGCATCGAGACCCGTCGATTCGCGCCCGCCCACCACCACGACCTCGAAGCCCGTGCCGTCCGGCCGCCGCCGCGCATCGACCGCCACGACCACGCACTGGCTGCCGAACTGATGCGCCGCGCGCTCGATCAGGTGCGGATCGCGCACAGCCGCCGTGTTGACGCTGACCTTGTCGGCCCCGGCGAGCAGCAATTCGCGAAAGTCGTCGAGTTTGCCGACGCCACCGCCCACCGTGAGCGGCACGAAGACCTGCTCCGCCGTGCGCGAAACCACGTCGAGAATCGCCTTGCGTCGCTCGTAGCTCGCCGTGATGTCGAGGAAGACGATCTCGTCCGCGCCCTGCCGGTCGTAGGCGCGGGCCGTTTCGACCGGGTCGCCCGCGTCGATGATGTCGACGAAGTTGACGCCTTTGACCACGCGGCCGTCGCGCACGTCGAGGCAGGGGATGATGCGCTTCGCCGGCATCAGGCGTCCCCGCGGCGCACCGAGAACGCCTCGGCGAGATCGATGGAGCCCTCGTACACCGCGCGGCCCGAGATGACGCCGACGATGTTTCGCTCCGGCGTGCGGGCCAGCGCGCGAAGGTCGTCGATGCCGCCGAGCCCGCCCGACGCGATCACCGGCGCGGCGATCGATGCGGCCAGCTCGCGCGTCGCCGCGATATTTACGCCGGTCTGCATGCCGTCGCGGGCGATGTCGGTGGTGATCACCGCCGCGAGCTCGGGCACATCGAAGCGCTTCGCCAGCTCGACCGCGCGCACGGCGGTCACGTCGGTCCAGCCGTGGACGGCCACGAATCCGTCGCGCGCGTCGATGCCGACGCAGATGCGCCCGGGCCGCTCGCGAATCCATTCGAGCACCACGTCGGGCTCGCGCGCGGCGCGCGTTCCGACCACCACGCGCGTGGCGCCCGCGTCGAACCACCGATCGGCGGCCTCGAGCGATCGGATTCCGCCGCCGAGTTCGATGCGCACGCCCGGGCGCTTCGCGATGCGCTCCACCGCCGCGCGGTTGACCGCCTCGCCCGACACCGCCGCGTCGAGATCGACGACGTGAATCCACGTCGCGCCCGCATCGGCGAGGATCGCCGCCGCGTGCTCGGGGTCCTCGTAATAGGTTTTCGCCGTCGCGAGGTCGCCCTGCGCGACGCGCACGCAACGGCCGTCCTTGATGTCAATCGCCGGAATGAAAAACACGCTCGTCCCCGGAAACGAATTGAAGAAAATTCGCCAGCAACCGGCGGCCGGCCGCCTGGCTTTTTTCCGGATGAAACTGCACGCCCACCGCGCGCCCGCGCGCCGCGGCGGCCGTGTAGGTCAGGCCGTGCGTCGCCGCCGCGACCACGTCGCCCGGCTCGTCGGCCTCGCAAAAATACGAGTGCACGAAATAGAAGTACGCGCCCGACTCGATGCCGTCGAAGACCGGGTGCGCGGCGCGC
Source organism: uncultured bacterium (assembly GCA_964586775.1). Lineage (GTDB taxonomy): Bacteria > Lernaellota > Lernaellaia > JACKCT01 > JACKCT01 > JADLEX01. Next base: position 21,894 of record CAZPJD010000190.1, read on the forward strand.
CGCTCGATCTTCGTCCAGCCCATGTGCGGCACTTTCAGCGCGGGCGGACGGCCATCGAACCACGGCCCCTCGAAACGACGCACCCGCCCAGGCAGGAAGCCGAGCCCCGCCGTCGTGCCGAATTCGTCGCTGCGCTCGAAAAGAATTTGCAGGCCGAGGCAGATGCCGAGATACGGCTTGTCCGCGGCGAGCGCCTCGCGGATCGCGTCGTCGAGGCCGCGACCGGCGAGGTTCGTCATGCAGTCGCGAAACGCGCCCTGCCCCGGCAGGATCAGCGCATCGGCCGCGCGGATCTCGCCGGGGTCGGACGTGACGACGAACCGCGCGCCGAGGGCCGCAAGCGCCCGCGCGACGCTGGCGAGATTGCCAGAGCCGTAATCGATCACCGCGATGCGGGTCAAAGCGCGCCCTTCGTGCTGGGAACGCCGACGCCGGTGCGCGCCGCCGCGCGGCGCAAGGCCACCGCGAACGCCTTGAACAGGGCCTCCGCCCCGTGGTGGCGATTTCCGCCGCGCACGAGCGTCAGGTGCATCGTAAAGCCCGCCGTCGATGCGACCGAGCGGAAGAATTCCTCGACGAGTTCCGCGTCCATCTCGCCGAGTTTGCCGTCGAGCACGGCGTCGTAAACGAGAAATGGGCGATTGCACCAGTCGACGACCGCCTCGGCGAGGCACTCCATCATCGGCACGCGAGCCTCGCCGTAGCGCTCGATGCCCGCCTTGTCGCCGATCGCCTGCGCGAGGGCCTGGCCGAATGCGAGTCCCACGTCTTCGACCGTGTGGTGGGCGTCGATGTGCAGATCGCCCTTGGCGGCGATGGTCAGACCGATGCGTCCGTGGCGCGCGACCTGGGCGAGCATGTGATCGAAAAATCCGACCCCCGTCGCGATGCGCGACTCGCCCGGTTGGTCGAGGTTCACGCTCACCGTGATGTCGGTTTCCGTCGTCTTGCGCGAGATTTCGGCCTTGCGCGGCGCGCTCGTCATGATTTGCCTCCCTCGGCGTCCATCGATTCGAGACGCAGTTCCACCGCTTGGGCGTGCGCGAAGAGCCCCTCGCTGCGCGCGAACGCGATCGTCGCGGGCGCGAGCGCGCGAAGCCCGGACGGCGTGGCGCGGATGATGTTGGTGGCGCGCATGAACGACGCGGCCGAAAGCCCCGAGAAAAACCGCGCGGTGCCCGCCGTCGGCAGCACGTGGTTGGAGCCCGCCACGTAGTCGCCCAGCGCCTCGGGCGTGTCGCCGCCCAAAAACACCGCGCCCGCGTTGCGCACCTTGGCGAGAATGCGTTCGGCGCCCGCACACGCGATCTGCAAATGCTCGGGCGCGTAGGCGTCGGCGATGGTCGCCGCCTCGTCCCAGTCGCGCACCACGATGATCGCGCCATGATCGCGCAGCGACGCCTCGATCACCTCGCGACGCGGCGCGGTCTGCGTCAGGTGTCGCGTCTCGACCTCGACGGCGTCGGCGTAGTCGGCGTCCACGGTGACGAGCACGCAACGCGCCTGCGGATCGTGCTCGGCCTGCGCCAGCAGATCGGCGGCGGCGTGCCGGGGCGGCAGCGAATCGTCGGCGAGGATCATCACCTCGCTCGGCCCCGCCACGCCGTCGATGTTCACCACGCCGTAGAGTTGCCGCTTCGCCTCGGCCACGTACGCGTTGCCCGGCCCGACGATGACGTCGACGCGGGGAATGGAGTGCGTGCCGAAGGCGAGCGCCGCCACCGCGTGCGCGCCGCCGACGATGAACATGCGATCGACGCGCGCCAGGTGCGCCGCCGCGAGCACGGCGCGCGCGGCCTCGATATCGGGGTCGAGGGGCGTGACCACGATGAGTTCGTCCACCCCCGCCACGCGCGCGGGGATCGCCGCCATCAACAGCGAACTGGGATACGCCGCGCGACCGCCGGGCACGTAGATCCCCGCTCGGCGCACCGGACGAAAACGACGCGCGAGGCTGACGCCCACGGCGTCGGGCACGCCGGGGATGTCGGGCGGCAGTTCCTTTTCGGCTTGCGTGCGAAGCCGTTCGGCGCTCGTCGCGAGCGCGAGGCGAAGGTCGCCGGGCAAATCGTCGAGCGCGGCGGCGAATCGCGCGGGGTTCACCTCGACGACCGCGTCGCGCCCGTCGAACTGCCGCGCGTAGCGCGCCACGGCCTCGTCGCCGTTTTCGCGCACGTCGGCGATGATCCGCGCGACGGCGGCGGTCACCTCGCGCGCGGGTTCGGCGAGCCGTGCGCCCAGCTCGATGAACTGCGCGGCGAAGTTCGCGTCTTTGGAGATCAGCCGTTTCATTCGCGCGCCCGTTCGATGCGCGCGCCGAGCGCCATCAGTTTTTTCTCGATCGCCTCGTAGCCGCGATCGAGGTGGTAGATGCGGTGGATGACCGTCTGCCCCTCGGCGGCGAGCGCGCCCAGAATCAGGCTCGCGCTCGCGCGCAGATCCGTCGCCATGACTTCCGCGCCCGAGAGAATCGGCACGCCGCGCACGATGGCCGTGCGTCCCTCGACGCGGATCTCGGCGCCCATGCGCTGGAGTTCGAGCACGTGCATGAAGCGGTTCTCGAAAACGGTCTCGTTGATGACGCTCGTGCCCTGCGAGATCGTCATGAGCGCCATGAACTGCGCCTGCATGTCGGTGGGAAAGCCGGGAAAGGGCTGCGTCTTCACGTCCGCGGCGCGGATGCGCACGGGGCCGATCACACGCGCGCCGCCGTCCTCGGCCTCGATCGTCATGCCGGTGGAACGCAGTTTTTCGACGACGGCCGCGAGTGTGTCGAGCGGGCAGTTGCGCAAGAGCACGTTACCGCGTGTCATGCCCGCGGCCACCATCAGCGTGCCCGCCTCGATGCGGTCGGGGACCAGATCGATCTCGGCCCCGTCGAGCCGGTTCGTCCCGTGAATCACGATCTCCTCGCCGCCGTCGCCCTCGATGCGCGCGCCCATCGCCCGCAGGAAATCGGCGAGCGCCACGATCTCGGGCTCGCGCGCGGCGTTTTCGATGACGGTCTTGCCCTCGGCGAGTGACGCCGCCATCAACAGATTCTCCGTCGCCCCCACGCTGGGGATGTCGAAGACGATCCGCGCCCCACGCAGCTTCTTTGCGCGGGCCTCGACGTAGCCGTGAACGAGGTGAATCTCGGCGCCGAGCGCTTCGAGACCCTTGAGGTGCTGATCGATGGGCCGCGCGCCGATGGCGCAGCCGCCGGGCAGGCTGACGCGGGCGAACCCGTGTCGCGCGACCAGCGGCCCGAGCACCAGCGTCGACGCGCGCATCGTCTTGACGAGATCGTAGGGCGCTTCGAAATCGGTGATGCTGCCCGATTCGAGGCGCACGTCGGTCTCGCCCTCGTGACGCACGCCCATGCGCGCGAGCAGCGAGACCATCGTCTGGATGTCGCGCAGCTTCGGCATGCCGCGAATGACGCACGGGCCCTCGGCCAGCAGCGTCGCCGCGAGCAGGGGCAGAGCCGCGTTTTTCGCGCCGGAGACGCGCGCCTCGCCAAGCAGGCGCTCGCCCCCGGTGACGATCATCTTGTCCATCGTTTCGCCTCGACCACGCGCGAGCGCCCCGCGAGATCCGCATGCACCACGCACTCGTCGTACAGACCGGATTCGCGGACGATTTCCTGCACCGCGTCCGCCTGATCGAAACCGATTTCGATCAATAACGACGCGCCGGGACTCATTCGGGCGGGCGCATCTTGGATGATCCGCCGGATGACGTAAAGCCCGTGGTCGGGCGCGAAGAGCGCCGCTTCGGGCTCGAAATCCGCCACATCGGCCGCGAGCGTTTCGCGCGCCTCGGGCGCGATGTAGGGCGGGTTCGACACGACCAGATCGAATCGCCCCGGGGCGTGCTCGAACAGGTCGCTTTGCGTGAAGGTGATCCGGTTCGCGACGCCGTGCCGGGCGGCATTGGCGGCGGCAACCGCGAGCGCGTCCTCGGAGGTGTCCACCGCGACGACGCTCACGCCCGCGCACCGCTTCGCGATCGCCACGGCGATGGCCCCGCTGCCCGTGCCGATGTCGAGCACGCGCGCCTCGGCGCCGCCGGGGATCAGCGCCAGCGCGCGCTCGACGAGCACCTCCGTTTCGGGACGCGGAATCAGCACGCGGCGATCGACCGCGAAACGCAGCCCGAAAAACTCGCGCTCACCCACGAGATACGCCACGGGTTCGCCCGCGCCGCGACGGCGCACGAGGTCGCGGTAGCGGTCGATCTCGTCCTCGGCGAGCGGGCGGTCGAAGCGGCAGTAGAGGCCGACGCGATCGGTGTCGAGCACGTTCGCGAGCAACAGTTCAGCGTCGAGCCGAGCCGACGGCGAGCGCTTGGCGAGATACTCGGCGCTCGCCTGCACCAGCGGCATCACGGTCCAGCGTTTTTTCTCGGTCATGTGCGTCCCGCGCCGGGGAATCAGTCGCTGTTCGCGGACCGCAGCGCCTCGGCCTGCATGTGCGCCACGATGGGCTCGATCACCTCGTCGAGCCGTCCTTCCATGATCAGGTCGAGTTGGTAGAGGGTCAAGTTGATGCGGTGATCGGTCAGGCGGTTCTGCGGGAAGTTGTAGGTGCGGATGCGCTCGGACCGGTCGCCGCTTCCGACCTGGCTCTTGCGGTCGGCGGCCTGCGCCGCCTGCTGCGCGGCGATCTCGCGCTCGAGCAGACGCGCCTGCAAAATCTTGAGCGCCTTGGCCTTGTTCTTGTGCTGGCTCTTTTCATCTTGGATCGCGACCACGAGGCCCGTGGGCAGGTGCGTGACGCGCACGGCGGAGTCGGTGGTGTTGACCGACTGCCCGCCCGGGCCGCTCGACCGGTACACGTCGATGCGCAGGTCGGCGTCGTTCAGTTTCACGTCCACTTCCTCGGGCTCGGGCAGCACGGCCACCGTCACCGCCGACGTGTGGATGCGCCCCTGGGCCTCGGTCTCGGGCACGCGCTGCACGCG
>CAZPJD010000191.1:0-9082 GCA_964586775.1 uncultured bacterium
GGGGCACGAGGCGGCGTCGAAGATCGGCGTGCGCAGGACCGTGTCGAGCTCGATGGTGTCGGGCCGGATGGGAAAATTCGGATGCTGCGAACTGATGTAGCGGCTGTTGTCGGGCACCTGCGGCTCGTGCCAGAGGGCGCCGTTGACCGAGGTTTGCAGCATGCCGTCGCGCTCGGTGTAAAGAAATGTGTACGCCTGCGTGAGTTCGCGGGCCGGAAACGACGTCGCATCCGTATGCACGACGACGCGCCCGTCGCGATAGCGCCACGCGCCCAGCAGCCGCCGCTCATCGTCGGTCGGTCGATCGAGCAGGGCGAGCGCCTGATCGGCGTTGCAGGCGAAGACCACATCGTCGAACGCGCGGGGCTCGCCGTCATCCATGACGAGGGCGACGCCGTCGTCGCCGCGCGTGACGCTGCGAATAGCGGCGTTCATCACGATCCGATCGCGGAACGTCGCGGCCAGCGCGTCGACATAGCGGCGCGTTCCGCCCTTCACGCAGCGCACCGAATACACCGCCTTGGGCGACACCACGTCGTGATGAACAGTGAGCTTTTCGAAAAAGAACCATGCGGGCGACGCGAGGATGTCGGCCGCGTCCATCGACGACATCAGGCACAGCGCGCACAGAAATATCCGGCGGGCATCGCCGCGCAGCGCGGGGATATCCTCGAGCGCCTCGGCCAGCATCAAGCCGTCGAGACGACCCGCCGCCAGACGGCGACGACCCTCGGCCACGCCCGCCAGCAGATCGGTGAAACTCTTCAGCCGTTTTGGATTCAGCAGGCCGAATCCCTGCGCCACGAGCCCGCGCAGGCCGGGCGTGACGTAAAGACCGCTGTTGGTGTCCAGGTTGTGAAAGCTCATGTACGAGCTGGGGCACATGTCGGTTTCGATGCCGAGCTCGGCGAGCAGGCGATAGAACAGCGGATATCCGGCCTTGCCGAACGCGGCGACGGCGATGTCCGGCGAACTGCCCTCGCGCGTGTCAAAGGTGTACGCGTTGCCGCCCAGGCGGTGCGTTTTTTCGAACAGCGTGACGTCGTGGCGGCGATGGAGAAGGTACGCGGCCACGAGCCCGGCGATGCCGCCGCCGATCACCGCGATGCGTTTTTTCATCTCGTCCCCCGCGAATCGGCCCGGCGCTTACGGCGCGTCCCATCGCTCGGGCCGAAACAGAATCGCCTCGCAGCGCGGCGCGTCGAGATAATGCACGCACCGCCCGATGCCCAGATCGCGCAGCCAGGCCGCGGCGTCGCCGCTTCCCGGTTCGAGCGTCGTTCGCCGCGGCGCCATGCGCTCGGCGTATTCGATGCGATTGACGCACATGTGCGCGCGCAGCGTCCGCCCATCCTTCACCGGATACGAACGCAGGTCCATGATGTCGAGCGCCTCGAGGCGATCCTGCGCGACGCGACGGGTTTGCAGCGCGGGTCCGTCGAGCGTCAGGATCGTTTCTCCGCTCGCGGGATCGCGCCAGACCCGGCGGCGGCGCCCCGCGTCGTCGTCGAACGCGATCTGGGCGATGACCTTCGGGTAGCCGAACACGTCGATCCCGCCGTGGAGCGCGGCGTCGGTGGTCACGGGCAGGCGCACGATGTGGGCGTGATAGTCGCCCGCCCTCATGGCCGATGCGGCGGCGAACGCGCCGATGCGCGCCGCGCGACCCATCGTCACGCCGATCGAAACCGACACCTCGTCGTAGGGACCGACGTCACTATCGCGGTACCGCATCGCGTGGATCGCCAGCAGCGCGCGCCCGGGGAGGATCGTCAGCGGATGGTAACGCGCATCGGGCATCAACGCGCGGACCCGTTCCAGGTCGGCGGTGAACACCGCGGCGATCATGCCCAGATCGCGGAAAAACAGCGGCGCGCGCGCGGTGTAACCGTGAAACGAAATGGGTTCCTGCCCGATGCCCTCGAAAAACAAACCGCTCACGACGGCACCATTTTGCGTTCCTTCATCCGGCGATACATGCGCGCCACGGTGCGATCGAGCAGGCCCGGCGCGAAACGTCGCAGCACGTCCATGACATGCGCGTCGTTGCCGATCAGGATCGTGCGCCGCCGGCGCATCACGCCGCGCAGGATCAACCGCGCAGCCCTTTCCACCGGCATGCCGTGGCGCGCGAGAATCCGGTCCATCCGGTCTTTAACAGGGTCCGCACCCTGCGGAAAATCCCCCGCGACGACGATGCTCGTGCGGACCAGCGTGGGGCAAACAGCCACGACGGTGACGCGCCGGTCGAGTTCCGCACGCAGCGACTCCGAGAATCCGACGACGGCAAATTTGGACGTGGAATAGGCGCACATGCCGGGCGCGCCGGCGAGTCCCGCGGCGGATGCGATGTTGACGAGGACCGGATCGACGCCGCGCAAAAGATTGGGCAGGAGCGCACGCGTCACGCGCACCGTCCCCATCACGTTGATGTTGATCACGCGCTCGAACGCCCCCATCGGCATGGTCTCGAAGGGTCCCGCGTACAGCACGCCCGCGCAGTTGACGAGCACATCGATCGCCGACGTTTCGGGGCGATCGGCGATTTGCCGAAGGGCTTCGTCGTCGGTCGTGTCCGCCGCGAGACACGTGACGCGCGCCTCGCCGCCCGGCGCCCGGTCGCCTCCGAGTTCGGCGGCGAGCGAACGCAGTCCGGCCTCGTCGCGATCGAGGAGAATCAGACGGCATTGGTGATTGCGGAATAGATCGGTCGCCAATCGCCGCCCGAGTCCGGACGCCGCGCCCGTGACGAGCGCTGTTTTGCCGTCGAGCCGAAGAAACGGGCGAAACATGGTTGCGCCTCGAATGGGTTGCGTCTCGAGTGCTACGCCGCGACCGCATGGCGACCCGGCGCCGGCGAAGCTCTCTCAGCCGCCGCAGCAGGCCGTTCGCTCGAAAACCTGATCGTCCTTCATGTATGTCGGGCTCGTCGTCCGCTCGGCATCCCCCTCCGCCGTGTCGTCGTCGGGCGCGTCGTCGTCGTCCAGCGGGGGATCGTCGTCCGTCGGAAACGTCGTCGTGGTGGTCGTCGTGGTCGTGACGGTGGTCGTCGTCGCCGGACCGTCCTGCGTGGGAATCGGCGTGTGGTAATTGCCGGTGTTGCGTTCGTCGTGATGGAAGCCCTTGGACTCGATCGGCGTTGCGGCGCTGGCGCTCGTGCCCCACGCGTAGAGCCAGCCCTCGCGCGTGCCGACGACCACATCGAGGTCGCCGTCGCCGTCCACGTCGCCCACCGACGGTGACGCGACGTTCCAGCCGCCGGTGAACTTCGGCCAACCGGGCGGTTCTTCGCCCCGGCGATCCCACGCGTGGATCATGTAGCCGCCCGAGCCGATGATGATCTCGGCGTCGCCGTCTCCCGTGATATCGACAACCGATGGCGCGTTGAGGAAGAACCAGTCCTCGCCCGCGCGGGGGAAGTCGGGAAGGATGAACTTGAGCGCGCCGGTGTTGAACGCGAAGACGATCGCGTCGAACGGGTAACGCACGCCGCCATCGGCGAGCGCGAGCCCAAAGCCCAGCGACGCGCCGCTGGAGAGCAGCTCCGGCCGGGGATGGCCGTCGAGGTTGCCGAAAGCGAGGAAGTTCATCGCCACCGCCCCGAGGAAATCGACGGAGTTCGAGCCGGGTCCGAAGGGAATGGTGAGGAAGATGTTCTTCAGCGTGCCGTCGTGTCCGTAGAGCATGGGCATCGAGACGCCGGAGTTGGTGGCGACCTCGAGCGTGCCGTCGCCGTCGAGATCGGCGAGCACGGGGCTCGTCGGCGTGCCCTCGCCCACGTAGGGCAGCAGGATGATCGCGGGCGACGGAAAACGCACCGGCCAGCCCGCGACGAAGGGGCCCTCGGGATTCAGGTTGCCGTCGTGATGGATCGCGTAGGTGCGGCCCAGGTTGTCGTCGCGCTCGTTGGTGCCGACGACGATCTCGAGCGTGCCGTCGCCATCGAGGTCGCCGACCGCGGGCGTGGACACGATGCGCGCCGGCGCGGTGCCCTCGGGGTCGTTCACGCGCACGGGGAAGCCCGGCATCACTTGGCCGTTCTCGCGCCACACGTAGAGATAGCGGTCCATCGCCGCGACGATGATCTCCAGTTCCTCATCCCCGTCGAGATCGGCGAGCACAGGCGCCGAAAACGCGCCGTACTCCAGCCGCTCGCGCACGCCGCGCTCGTTCACATACTGGGGATCGAAATACACGGGGAATCCCGCGCGCGGCACGCCCGCGCCGTCCCACGCGCAGACCGCGCCGTCCATCGTCGTCACGACCACGCTCGGCAGATCGTCGTTGTGATCGAGGTATCCCACGGCGGGCGCGCCCATCACCGAGTGGCGATAGTCGTCCGGAAGCGCTCCCTCGGCATAAGCCGGCGCGGCCAGGTGGTTTGTCGGGCTGGTCGCGTCGAGGTACTCGCGGCGCGGCGTGCGCACGGGCCAGCCCACCGCCTCGGAGCCATCGCCGCGAAACGCATGCACCGTGCCGTCGCTGCCCGCGGCGACGATCTCATACGCCGCGTCGCCGTCGAGATCCGCGAGCTGCACCGAGCTTTCGAGCGAAGCGCCGAGGAATTTCGGAAACGACGGCAGCGTGTCCGGGTCGCGGCGCAGGTACGCGATCTTGCGATCCTCGCCCCGGTTGCCCAGGTTGTCGGTGACCACGAGACGCAGCGTGAAGCTGTAGCGGTTCTTGTCGGTCGGGTCCGCCTCGGCGTCCACGCCCAGCGCGTTCGCGTTCACGGTGCACAGCGCGCCGTCGACGGTGACGGTGAGCCCGTCGTCCGAGCACAGCGGCGAGAACTCGTCCTCGAAGGGTTCCGCGCCCGGCGCGACCTGCAACTCCCACGCAAACGACGCCGCCCGCGCGGCGTCGGCGAAGCCGCGCACCTCGATGGTCGGCGACGTGAGCGGATCGATGTGGTCGAACCACGTGGGCGAAACGATCTCGGCCTCGGGCGGCATGGCCTGCTCGCCGATGCGATCCACCGCCGAGCGCGCGTTGACGCGGCCATAACCGAATGACCACTCCCACCCCGGTTGGCTGGGCATCAGTTCGGGATTCGTTAGCGACTCGGGAATGTCGATGTCGTCGGCGGTCATGGTGAGGAGCTGTTTGATCTCGTTGGGCGTGATCGGCGGGTCGAGGCCGATGTCGCGCGCGCGGGAATAGAGTAGCCCCGCGACGCCGGAGGTGATGCCCGTCGCGCCGCTGGAGCACGAGCCGTGGGACGCCGACACGGTCGTGCGCGGCCCGTAGCCCGAGCAGTTGTTGTGACGCAAAAAGCTGGTCGCGTCGGAACGGCTGGGCGTGTCGTGAACGACGGCCTTGACGTTGACGATGCGCGGCAGGGCGCTGGGATAGTTGTTGTGCATGCTGTTTTCGTCGTTCATCGCGCCGATCCACGCGACGCCCGACTCGTACGCGTAATCGACCGCGTCGCGCGTGGCGTTGGTGGCGTTCACGGTGCCGTTGGCGTGCTGCAGCACGCTCGCGCCGTTATCCACGGCGTAGACCGCCGCCTCGTCCACGTGCACCACGTTGCCCGCGAAATCGTCCGAAACGCGCAGCGGCATCAACATGCAGTGCGGGCAGGTGCCGAGTCCGCCGCCGCCGTTGTTGGCCTTGCCCGCGGACCAGCGCATCTCGCCGCGCCCGTGGCCCGCGCGGGTCTCGTCCTCGGCGTCGTTGTCGTTCCAGAAAAAGTCCCAGCCGCAGATGTCGTCGACGTAGCCGTTGCCGTCGTCGTCCACACCGTCCGAAAAGATGCGGATGAAATCGCCCGGGTCCGTGCGGCCGTTGCCGTTGGCGTCATAAATCCGCGAGTCGCCCGTGTAGTCCTTCACGTTGACCGCGCCATCGTCGTTGGCGTCGTACTCCTCGGCGTCCTCGGGCAGCGGCAGCTCGCCGACATTCAGCGCCAGCTTGTCGATCACCTCCGAGTCGTCCCAGTAGATGCCCGAGTCCATCACCGCGATGACCACGTCGGGTCGGCCCGTCGTGACCTGCCACGCGCGGTCGGCGCTGATGCCCGACGGCAAACCGAGTTCCTCGGGACGGATCGTGTCGAGCACGTCGTCGGGCGTGTAGCTGATGAGCTCCCACGCGCCGCCCAGATCGTCGGGCGGTGCGTCGCGCGGGTCATCGTCGGGGCCGTTGGGCCAGTTGGGATTCGATGCGAACGCCGCGCCGGCGACGAACGCAAACAATATCCCCACGGCGATGAAGCGCCGTCTCGTCATCGTGTCCTCGCTGGTGATCGGATCGAAATCGGGCGGCGAAACGCGGTCGCTTCGCGCGCGGTCAAATTACCGGCGAACGCGACACGTGTCAAAACGCGCTTGCGCTGACGTTGCCGCTGACTACAATGACGCGATTTTTTCGGAGACGGCACATGAGCCGCGTGCGAATTTCGGTGATCTTTGCGCTGCTGGTCGCGCTGGCGATCGCATGCGCGAAGACGCCGAAGGAACAAACCGTCCGCTTTCTCATCGGAATGGATCGCTGGGGCGAAATCGCCCCTTGTGGGTGACCGTCCAAACCGTCTGGCGGTCTGGCCAGACTCGTGACGATCCTGCAGCAGGAACGGCAAGGCGGGCCGCTCTTGGCGATCGACGCCGGCGACACGCTCTATCCTCCCGCGAAGCGGCGAACCCGCGCGGCCGAGGATCTGGAGAAGCGTGCGGCGTTCATCCGTGAGGTCTACGCCAAAGCCGGGTTCGACGCGATCGTGCCCGGAGAGCTGGACGTGTATCCGACGCTCGACGCGCTCGTCGAGTTTGGCAAGTCGGTGCCGATGATCGCGGCGAACATGGTGGACGCCGATACGAACGCGCCGGTCTTCGAGGGAAGTCGCATCGTCGAGCATGCGGGCATGAAGATCGGCCTTGTCGGCATCCTCGGGGCCAAGGCGTTCGCGGGCGTCCCGGGCAACGCGGATTTCGACGCGAAGGCTTGGGCCGAGCAGCAGACGACCGGCGGCACGGCGGCGCGCAAGATGCGTCTCGCCAAACTGCGTGAGCAGATGGCGCAGGCGGCGAAGGACGAGAAGGGCAAAGCGCAGGCCGAGGAAATTCTGAAGTCCATTCAGGAGGAAGGCGGCGAGGCCGCCGAAGACGAGACCGCGCCCTCCCCGCCGGAATACGCCGGCCGCCGGTTCCGCATCACCGACGGCGTGGCCGCCGCGAAGGCCGAGGCGGCGAAGCTCGCGGGCAAGGCCGACCTGATCGTCGTGATCGGCCATATGGAAAAGGAAGAGACCGACGCGTTCCGCGCGGCGGTGCCCGAGATCCCGTTCATGATCGATGGGCACACCGAGGCGAAGTCGATGTTCGCGACAGGGGAGAAGGAAACCGGCTCGCCACACATTCTGCGCGCGGGCAATCGCGGACGCGCGCTGTCGCTCGTCACCATCCGCATCAACAACGGTGTGATGAAGTTTCAGGACCGGGGCAACCGCGAGCGCGACGAATCGACGCTCAAACGTCAGAAAAACCTGTGGGAAAAACTCGTGCAGCAGGCGGGCGGCAAAGACCCGCTATCCGAGTTCCCGAAAGACGATCCGCGATTCAAGCGCGCCGAGCGCACGAAAGCCCTGATCGCCGAGACCGAGGCCAAGCTGAAGCAAAAGACCTCGGACAGCTGGTTCGAGACGAAGACCATCGGCCTCGACCCGGGTGTGACGGGCGATCCGGAACTGCGTGCGAAGGAAGACGAACTCGATCCGCCGGCGTCGCGGGGACACTGAAGAACACCTTGACCAAAGAGCCCATGTACATCCGACCGTTCGCGGGAAAGAAGCCGCATCTGGCCGCCGACGTCTTCGTCGCGCCGGGGGCCGTGGTGATCGGTGACGTGACGATCGGCGAGGGATCGAGCGTCTGGTACAACACCGTGATCCGCGGCGACGAGGGCGCGGTGCGGATCGGCCGGCGCACGAATGTCCAGGACCTGTCGATGCTGCACATGACGGGCGGACGATCGACGCTCACGATCGGCGACGAGGTCACGATCGGCCACCGCGTCATCCTGCACGGCTGCACCATCGGCGACCGCTGCCTCATCGGCATGGGCGCGGTCATCATGGACAACGCGGTGATTGGCGAGGGCTCAATTGTCGCCGCGGGGGCGGTGGTGCTGGAAAACACCGTCGTGCCGCCGCGTTCGCTGGTCGTCGGCATGCCCGCCAAGGTCAAAAAGACGCAGGGGCCGGACGAGGGCGAGCTCTTTCATTTTCCCGTAACGGCGGCGCACTATCGCGAACGCGCCGAGCAGCACCGCGAGCTGCTCGATCTCTGATTCCGCCCGAACCCAATCGACAATTTTTTGCGCCGCGCCTATCGTGACGCATTCCGAAACAGCGACGCGGAAACGGAACGCACGCGTCGACGAGGTGCATCATGCCGGGGCCGCTCGAAGTCTTTCTCAAGCACGAAGACGTCACGTTTCTCAAGAAGCACCTGGTGCTCGACACGCGCCTCGAACGGCTGCTTCGGCAGAGTCAGCGCCAGTCGGATGGCATCGCGATTCGCGGAACGGAAGACGAGCTGAAAATGCTCGACGAACTGATCGGCGAGCAGATCGACCGCCACGACGCGATTTCGGACGGGCTGGAAAAAGTGTCGAACCGCGTGCGGAGGACGCTCACGGACGACTTCCTCGAACGCAACAAGGAACTCATCACCGAGGAAATGGCCAAGGAGCTCGACGAGGCGCCCGCGCCAGCCGAGGAACCGGAGGACATCGAGGGTTGTCTGCTCGTCGTCACCGCGCGCGAGCCCGCGATCGCGTGGGCGGCCGCGTTTCCCAAAAACGAAGGATTCACGACCGCGGAGGATTGGGGGAAGTCGGCCTATCTGATCTCTTACGCGGTGCACAAACAGAACTTCGAGGATTGGCTTCGCGAGAGCTTCGAGACGCTGTTCGAGAACGAGCTGCTGCCGTTCGCGGGAGGTCAGGACGTCGAATTTCCCAAGTGCGCGAGCGTGGAGATGTTTCGCGAATGGTTCGATGTGGAACTGGTTCAGATCGTCTACGACGTGCGCCCATTCGACGACGACGATCTGGATAACCTGGATGACATGGAAGACCT
>CAZPJD010000192.1:0-8115 GCA_964586775.1 uncultured bacterium
CGGGAGAGGGGCCGGGGGTGAGGGCGCTGCTCCCCTCGCCCGTTTGACGGGAGAGGGGTCGGGGGTGAGGGATTACATGGAATTCTTCGACATCGACAAGGACGGCCACGTCGCCGTCATCACGTGGCACTACGGCGAGCAGAACCAGTTCACCACGCCGTTTTTGCAGGCGAATCTGGACGCGCTGGACGAACTGGAGCGCGACGCGTCGGTGTGCGGCGTGGTGGTCGCGTCGTCCGTCGACAAGTTCTTCTCCACCGGGTTGCACCTCGCGTGGATGATGGAGCAGGGCGCGAAGGATCCGGAAAACGTGCGCGAGTTTCTGGAACTGCTGCACCGCATCCTCTATGCGTGGACGGGCTTCGGCAAACCGCTCATCGCGGCGATCGGCGGGCACAGCGTGGGCGCGGGGTGCATTTTGCCCGCGTGCGCCGACTACCGGCTGATGACGATGGAGCGCGGGTTCGTGCGTCTGCCGGAGGTGCAGATCAACATCCCGTTCTGGCCGGGGATGAGCGCGATCCTCAAGGACATCCTGCCGCCGGCGTCGGTGCGCAACATGTTCCTCACCGGCGACAAGTTCACCGCATCCGAGGCGCAGGCGCTGGGCTATATCGACGAGCTGTGCACCGCGGATACCTTGGTGCCGCGCGCGGTGGCACTGGCAGCCAAGCTCGGCGCGGCCGATCCGCGCACCTATCGCGCCATCAAGCACGGCATGCGCGAGGGCGTGCTGCGCATCATGCGCGACGAGGACCCGAAGGCGGTCGAGGAATTCGTGAAGGGGCTTCGCGCGGCGCACTGAGTGCGGGCCCGTTGCCCGCTGCTCGGAGCTTTGACCTTCGCGACGCATTCGGATATCTGTAACAACGACCGTCGCATAACTGTGAAATTCGAGAATCCGCGCCCGGGGCGGACGCCGGTGTCATTCTTGATTCACATGAAGATTCCCCGTCGCGTAATCGTCGTCGCCGCGTTGATCGGCGCGGTCGGGGTTCTCGCGTTTGTTCGACTCAATGACCGAGTCTTTCGCGAAGCGGCCATCGACCTTCGTCTTGATCGCGACGACGCGAGACGGGCGAGCACCGAATTTCTCGCCGCGCGCGGGGTCGATGTCGCCCGGTTGCGTGACGTCGTCCGGTGGTCCACGGAACGCGACGAAATCGATTATCTCGAACGCACCCTCGGTCTCGAAACGCTCGGCCCGTTGCTTCGCGACGAACTCGCGCTTTTCGGTTGGAGAACGCGTTTTTTTCGCGAGGGCGAGCAGATCGAATACACCGTGGCTTGGACGCCCGACGGGCGACTTGCCCGATACAAACGGGAGTGGCCTGAGCGCGAACCGGGCGCATTCGTTTCGACGGAGACGGCACGCGCCATCGCCGAAAAGTTTCTCGCGGACGCGGCTGGACTCGATTTCGTCGAATGGGAATTTCTGTCGGACTCGGTCGTCGATCGCGATGAACGCAACGACCACGAGTTGACATGGCGCAACAACGAATGTTCTCGCTGGGGCGGCGACTATCGCGTCATCGTTTCGCTTCAGGGCGACACGGTTGGCGGATTCCGACATCAACTGCGTATTCCTGAAGAGTGGAGACGCGCGCAGGAAGCCACCGACTCGTGGCGTCAACTGTTGTTTCTCATCACATCATTCGTCTTCCTCGCGTTCGCGGGAATCGCGGTTGTCTTGCTCGGACGTGCGATCGTTCGGCGCGACTGGCGATGGAAACCAGCCGTTCTGCTGGGTTCGCTGGCGTTCGCGATCGTCTTCGCGAACGAACTCAACAGCCTTCCGCTCCGGGCGATTTCTTACGAGACGACCCAGATTTGGTTTACTTTCTGGGCCGTGAGACTCGGGCAGGCGTTTCTCGCGGCGCTGGCCGGTGGATTGCAGGCGGCGGTTTGCGTTGCGGCGGCGGATGTCGCCGGAAGGGCGTTGAAAAATGTCGGGGGGCGAGCATCCGAACGTGTCGAGCACGCCGCCGACCATCCGTTCACCTGGGAGTACTGGTCGGGGTCGAGGCTCTTCACGCCGATGGTCCTCGGCGCGTTCATCGCGGCGGCGAAGGTCGGATACGTCACCGCATTTTACCTCGCCGCCAAGCGCATCGCCGGCGCATGGGTGCCGCTCGACATTCCGATCGACGATCTGATGTCGACGGTGTTTCCACCGTTGGCCGCGCTGAACATGGGTTTTTCCGCGAGTCTATTCGAGGAGACGTTTTTTCGGCTATTCGCCATCGCGTTCCTGTGGCGTGTCACGGGTTCGCGCTGGGCCGCCATCCTCGTGCCTGCAATCCTGTGGGCGTTTCTTCATACCAACTATCCGCAGCAACCCATCTGGATTCGGGGCGTCGAACTCTCCGTCGTGGGAATCGCATACGGCTGGATTTTCTTGCGCTACGGCCTGCTCGTGACGCTCGCGTCGCACTATTTCTACAACGCGTTCTGGGGCTGCTGGACGATCTTCGATGCGTCGCGCCCCGGTCTGCTCATCCAGATCGCGTTTGTGTTCGGGTGGCCCTTCGCGCTCGCGTGGTACGCCGCTCGCCGACGGCCTGAGTCAATTGGAGTCTCCGCGCGCCCGCCGTCCGAAGAATCGGCCCAACAGGTTTCCGCAGCGACGCTTTCGGACGAAATCGCGAGCGCCGAACCCAACGCCGTTGCCGATTCGGCGTCGCACCCGATTTGGACGAATGTGCCGTTTTCGTCGAGGCGACTCCTTGCGGTCTGCTCGCTTGCCTTGGTGAGTCTGGCGATTTATGGGATCGCCCCCGATTGGGATTTCTTCGGCGCGCGACCGCCGGTCGCGATGACGCGCGACCAGGCGGCGCGCGCGAACGCCGGGTGGACCGCACGTCTGGGAGTCGCGACGGATGGAATGCGTTCGACGACGAAGTTCCGCGACGATCATGATCGTCTGCCGGCGTATGCATTCGAGAATGAGGACCGCGAGACGATTCGCGAAAAATACGGATGGGCATTCCGTCTGACGCCCGCCTGGCGGACGCACTGGTTCGCCGACCAATCCGCGAAGACGCTTTACGTCGATCTGGCCGACTCGGGCGAACTTCGCGAATTCGACCTCCGCCTGCCCGAGGACGAAGCCGGCGCGATGCTGGAAGAGGACGCCGCTAAGGACATCGCCCGCCGGTGGGCGGCGGAACTTGGGGAGTCGCCGCAGGGCGCCTGGACGATCGTCGAAACGAAAAAGACCGTTCGCCCTCAACGTTGGGATTACCGGTTCGTCTTCAACGACGATGGATTCGCCTTGGCGGATCTCAAGCG
Source organism: uncultured bacterium (assembly GCA_964586775.1). GTDB lineage: Bacteria > Lernaellota > Lernaellaia > JACKCT01 > JACKCT01 > JADLEX01. The sequence goes on from CAZPJD010000192.1 coordinate 3,292, forward strand.
GGAGATGGTCGTTCGCGTTTTGGGCGACCGAATCGGGGGCGTATACGCGGCAACTTACAAGACACCGGAAGAATGGGACCGTGCGAAAGAGGAGGGCCGTAAGCATTGGCGAAATGCGGCCCGGCAGGCGCTGACCGTCGTCGTCGTGTTGGCATCCCTGGTGTGGGCGATCGTCGGCCTCGTTCGTTGGTCGAGGCGCGGGATTCTCCGGTCGGAGGACTGGCGCGCGGCGTTCGTCGTTTCGATCGTGGCGTGTACCGTTCCGACGCTCGTTGGCGTCGTCAATCGGTTGCCCATCACCCTGTATGGGTATTGGAACGACACATCGCAGCCGATGTCGGTCTTCGCGGCGATGGTCATGATCGGCGAAGCGATTTCCACCGCGGGGTTGACGCTGCTCGGATTTCTCGCCACGGCCCTCGCGATCGGCTCGCAGAGACGGTTTGCGCCGGAGTGGGGCGATTTGCGGACGATCCCGGCTGCGTTGCATCCGCGCCACTGGTCATCGCCCGATGTGCGCCGCGCCTGCGTTGCGGGAATCCTGGCCATCGTGGCCTACACCGCCTTAACGCGACTGACGTACCTGTATCCCGGCTTCGGTTGGCCGATTGCATCCAAGTCGCCGGTTGCACCGGTGGCGTTCGTCGACGTGAATGAAATTTCACGATTTCTGGAGTGCGTCGAACAGTTGCGGGTAGTGTTCCTGAGTCTCCTCCTATTGCTCATCCCGGCCGCGTTGGCGCGCGTGTATTTTCGCGCGACGTGGTTGCGCATTTTAGTGGTCGCCGTCATGGCGGTTTCCGCCTCGACGGACAAGTCCGCCTCATGGGCGGCATTCGCATCGCAGGCGGTGGACCATTTTATCGCCCTAGGAATGATTTGGCTGATGATGCTTCCGATGATCGGGCGCCAACCGTTGGCGTTCGTGCTGTTGGTCTGGATCGATACGTTTCTCGGGCTCTCGGCAGACGTCAAACTGCCGTACCCGATGAGGCATCTCATCGACCCAAGCCCCGATACGAGGTGGCCTTCGATCATCCAACTCGTTTTTCTCATGTCGCTTCCGCTGGCGGTGTTGCTCGTTGGCTTTCTACGACGATCCCCGAAAGAAAAACGTGCGGATGACCTGGCTCAATGACGATGCCGGATTCGTTCGCCACAATCCCCCGCGTGAACGCCGCCGCCATCACCGACATCCTTTCGCGCGATGAGATCCGCGACCTCACGCGCACGTCGAACCTGCGCGGGGCGCTTTCCGTCGCGGTGACGTGGGGCGTGATCGCGGGCGCGATGGCGCTCGCCGCGTGGCGGCCGGGCGTCGTCACGATCGGCGTCGCGCTCGTGCTCATCGGCGGTCGGCAGCTCGCCCTCGCGATCCTGATGCACGAGTGCTCGCACCGCTCGCTGTTTCGCACCCGGTGGCTGAACGACGTCATCGGCGAGTGGCTGTGCGCCGCGCCGGTGTGGCAGCACCTCGACAAATATCGCAAGCACCACATCGCCCATCACACGCACACCGGCACCGAGCGCGATCCCGACATGGGGCTCGTCGATCCGTTCCCGGTGACCACCGGCTCGCTCGCGCGCAAGTTCGCGCGCGATCTGACGGGGCTGTCGGGCGCGAAGCGGATCTACGGCCTGCTGGCGATGGACTTCGGCTACATCGAATACACCGCCGCGGTGGGCGTGGTGCCGATCGATCAGACGGGGCGCACGAAGATCGACGTGGCGAAGATGGGCGCGAGAAATCTCGCCCCGGTGGTCGCGACGAACGCGGCGCTCGCGGCGATTTTGGTCGCGCTCGGGCACGGATGGCTCTATGCGCTGTGGGCGGTCGCGTGGATGACGACGTTCAGTCTCATCATCCGCATCCGCTCGATGGCCGAGCACGCGTGCACCGAAAAGACCGACGACCAATACCGCAACACGCGCACCACCGCGGCGAATCCGCTCGCGCGCCTCACTGTCGCGCCGCACCACGTGAACTTTCACCTGGAGCACCACGCGCTGATGACCGTGCCGCACTACCGGCTGCGCGGGATGCACCGGTTGCTGCGCGCGCGCGGCGTCTACGAGACGAGCCCCTATGCGCCGGGCTACGGCACGATTCTGAAGTTGGTGACGACGAAGGCGGGGTAGGGGATTTCTCCCCGGCTCAAGTTGGGTGCCACATTTTCGGTCGAGGCACGAGGCCGAAGATGTGCCGGGAATAAAGCACACCTTCCCCGGCCTGACGGCCGGTGAAAGTGTGGCACCCGAAACCTCCCCTCTCCCATCAGATGGGAGAGGGGCCGGGGGTGAGGGCCGCCCGATGCCGGGGGTGAGGGCCGCACTCTCGTTCACTTCCCGCCAATCCCCCGCCGCGCGAGTTCGCCCACCACGCGCTCGATCTCGTCCTTGTCGTTCGTCTTGAAGACGCGCCGCGATCCCTTGGGCCACTTCAGCGTGACGATGCGCATCAGCCCGCGCGAGTGGTCCATCAGGTCCACTCCGCTCGCGATGGCCAGCTCGTCAAAACGCGCGAGAGGCCGTTCGTCGGCGGTGCGCAGGGTGCGTTCCGTCACGTGGGCGACGAGTCGGTCGGGGATCTGCTCGACGGGTCGGTCGCGTCGCGTGCGGTAGACGCGATAAATTCGCGTGGCGACGAAGATCAGCACGACGCCGCCAGCACCCAGGCCGCCGGCGATCGCCCACAGGCTGCGTCCCGAGGCCGCCATGGCGGCCTGCACCGCGCCGTTGACGACGAAAAGAAACCCGATGCCGCCGGTGACCCACGTGGCGACCGCGGGGGCGAGCGTCTGGCGATCGGCGAAAACGACGCGACCGTTTTCGGCGACGATTTCGAAACCGGCGTCGTTCGCGATCACGTCGCGGGCGTCGGGCATGGCGATTTCTCCAAGGATATTGCCAGCATACGCGGATCGGGCCTCTTGGGAATACGGTTTTCGTGGCAAAAACCGTCTTTGGTGTCGTCGTGAATCGTCCGATAAGGTGGTGTCGGACTCGCTTCCGATCCGTGATCGGTTTGTTTTTTTTGGAGCTCGCGATGAGAAAACCGGCGTTTTTCCTGCTCGTTGTTCTGCTCGCGGTCGCGCCCGCTCATGCGGCGTCGGTGATCTATTATGACAACGCGAATCCGAGTGGCGAGGGCGTGATCCACGCGAACATGCTCTACAACCTGGTCGGCCACTTCGACGCCGACGTGACAACGCGCGACATCGCCGGTTACGCCGCGGGCGACATGGACGACTTCGACTACGTGCTCTACGCCGACGAGTGGGGCAGCAACGCGGTGCCCGCCGACTTTCTCGCCGACCTCGCCGATGGCACGCACCGCGCGATGTGGATTGGGCAGGATTTCGAGCAGCTAGGCGAAACCATGGACGGCTCGGGGCCCTTCGGATTCCACGGCATCGGCTACAACGACGGCGCGGGCGAGGACGGCATCCTCTACAAGGATCGCGTGGCCGCGCGCGTGAACGAGTGGTCTTACTTCGACGTCGAGATCGACGGCGACGTCACCGTGTATTCGTTCATCACCGACGCCGGCGATCCGGGCGAAGACGTGCCGCACTTTCTGTGCGGCGGCGACCTGTGCTTTTTCGCCGAGATTCCGTTCTATTTCGAGGGCGAGGACGACCGCATGCTCGTGCTCGCCGACGTGCTGCACGAGTTTTTCGAGACGGGCATCGAGTCGGTGAAGCGCGCGATGTTCCGCTTCTACGCGCTTGCGCCGGGCACCATCGACGAAGAATATCTGACCGAACTCTACGAGGGCCTCGTCGATCTCGAGGTGCCGTCGACGGTGTGCGTGATCCCGATTTTCATGGACCCGCAGGGGTTTCTTTTCGATCCGGGCACCGAGTTTCACTTCGACGATGACCCCGCGCTCGTCGAGACGCTGCACGACCTCGTCGACAACGGCGTGTCGCTCGTCATGTACGGCGTGACGCACCAGTTCGACGACTGGACGACGGGCGACTCGGAGTTCGTGCAAAACGGCTACGGCATTCCGCTGCCCTACGATACTGAAAACTGGGTGCGAGACCGCATCGAGATGGGCCTCGGCGAGTTCGAGGACCAGGACCTGTTCCCCGAATACTGGGAAACGCCGTGGCACATGGCGTCGCACGGCGACTACATCGTGTTCGCCGACTACTTCGACGACTATCTCGACCAGCCCTTCGTGTTTCCGTTGCCGCCGGACGCCGCGCCGACCTTCGCGACCGAGTATCCCGATGCGCGCAGCCAACTCGTGCCGTATCGCTCGCCGGTGGGCAGTTCGCGGCTCGGGATTCTGCCGTCGACGCTGGGGTGCGTGATCCCGGGTGTGGATGGTCAGGAACCGGCGGATGTGCTGGCCGAGATCGATCGGCTCTCGATCGTGCGCGACGCGGTGATGTCGTTTTGCGCATATCCGGGGATCGATTTCGACGATCTGATGGATCTCGTCGAGCAGGTGCAAGACGACGGCTACACATTCGTGTCGCCGCCCGATCTTATCGAAGGAGACGACGACACCGACGACGACACCGATGACGACAGCGACGACGACGCGGACGACGACGATGTTGACGACGACGCGGCGGACGACGACACGGCGGACGACGATGCCGATGACGACGCGAGCGACGACGACGCGGGTGGATCGTCCGGCGATGACGATGACAACGATGATGGCGGGTGCGGCTGTTAGCTCACGCCGTGCGCGTCACTTGTCCGCGCGGATGAATTCGAGCGCCGCGGAGTTCATGCAGTAGCGCTGGCCCGTGGGCTTGGGACCGTCGTCGAAGACGTGCCCGAGATGCCCGCCGCAGCGCGCGC
>CAZPJD010000193.1:0-12212 GCA_964586775.1 uncultured bacterium
CGCGTGCTCGAGCGCGCGCTCGTCGAATTGCAGGAGGCGTTTCAGGACGCCGAAAAGCGATTTGCCCACGTGGTCAAGGTGGCGCGCACGCAATTGCAGGACGCCGTGCTGACGACGCTCGGCCGCGAGATGGGCGCTTACGCCGAGGCGTTCAACCGCGACCGTTGGCGTGTGTCGAAGTGCGAGGAGCGGCTGCGCGTGGTGAACCTCGGCGGCACCGCGATCGGCACGGGCATCGCCGCGCCTCGCGCCTACATCTTTCGCGCGACCGACGAACTGCGCGCGATCACGGGTTTCGGCCTCGCGCGCGCGGAGAACCTCGTCGAGGCGACGCAAAACGCCGACGCCTTTGTCGAGGTGTCTGGCATCCTTAAGGCTTGCGCGACGAATTTGCTGAAGATTGCGAACGACCTGCGCCTCATGTCGTCGGGGCCGGCGGCGGGGCTGGGCGAGATCGCGCTGCCGCCGATGCAGGCGGGCTCGTCCATCATGCCGGGCAAGGTGAATTCCGTGATTCCCGAGGCGGTCGCCATCGCGGCGATGAGCGCGATCGCGAACGACGGCGCGGTGACGCAGGCGTGCGCGGCGGGGAATCTGGAACTCAACGCGTTTTTGCCGCTGGTCGCCGACGCGCTGCTCGAATCGATCGATCTGCTCGCGAACGCATGCGAGGCGCTGTCGAGACGGTGCGTGCGTGGGATCGAGGCGCGCGAGGATGTCTGCCGAGCGCATGTCGAAGGCTCCGTCGCGTGCGCCACGGCCCTCGTCGCTCGCATCGGTTATGAGGCCGCGAGCGCGATCGCCAAAGAGGCGACGGCGCGCGCCAAGTCCGTGCGCGACATCGTTCGCGAACGCGCGTTGATGACCGACGTCGAGTTCGACGCACTCATCTCGCCCGAGGCCGTCTGTCGCCTTGGCTCGCCGGACGGGGCATTGTCATGACGAGTGCGCCCAAAAGTATGCGCCTGCACATCGGCATCTTCGGGCGGCGAAACGTCGGCAAGTCGAGCCTGCTAAACGCAATCACGCGGCAAGATGTGTCGCTGGTCTCGCCGGTCGCGGGCACGACGACGGACCCCGTGGAAAAGCCAATGGAGCTGCTGCCGCTCGGCCCCGTGCTCTTCATCGACACGGCGGGGATCGACGACGAGGGCGCGCTCGGCGAGGAGCGCGCGAAACGCACCCGGCGCGTGTTCGAACGCACGGATCTGGGCATCATCGTCACCGACGGCGCGTGGGGCGCGTTCGAGGAGTCGTTGCGCGGTGAACTCGAGCGTCGCGGTGCTCCGATCGTCGTTGCGTTCAGCAAGTGCGATCTCGCGGGATTGGACGAGGCGCTGATCGAACGACTTCGCGCTGAAGGCGCGCACATCGCGGTGACGTCGGCGACGCGCGGCTTGGGGCTTGGGGAACTGCGTCAGGCGATCCTCGACGCCGCGCCCGCGGATTTCGTCGACCCGCCGTCAATCCTCTCGGATTTGGTCGGGCCGGGGAAGGTCGCCGTGCTCGTCGTGCCGATCGACAAGGAAGCGCCGCGCGGCCGGCTGATCCTGCCGCAGGTGCAGTCGATCCGCGATCTGCTCGACGGCGACGCGATGGCGCTGGTGGTCAAGGAACGCGAGCTGCGCACGGCGCTCGAACGGTTGCGGGAGCCGCCCGCGCTGGTCGTCACCGATTCGCAGGCGTTTCTCAAGGTCGCGGGGGACACACCGCCCGGCACGCCCATGACCAGCTTTTCGATTCTTTTTTCGCGTGCCAAGGGCGACCTGACGACCCAGATCGAGGGTGCGGCGGCGATCGACCGACTACGCGTCGGGGATCGCGTGCTCGTGTGCGAGGCGTGTACGCACCATCCGATCGGCGAGGACATCGGCCGCGTCAAGCTGCCGCGTTGGCTCACGCAGTACGTCGGCGGAAAGCTCGACTTCGAGACGGTGCAGGGGCGCGACTTCCCCGACGATCTCTCGGCGTATCGCCTCGTGATTCACTGCGGGGCGTGCATGCTCAATCGCCGCGAGATGCTCTCGCGCATTTGGCGCGCGCGCTCGGCGGGGGTGCCCATCACCAACTACGGCCTTGCGATCGCGTTCAGCCTCGGCGTCTTCGAGCGGGCCCTGGAGCCGTTTCCCGGCGCGCGGATGGCGTTTCTTGCGGGAAGGAGCGCCGCGCATGCCTGAAGCGCGAATTCCCATCGATTTTTCCGATCGCGCGCAAATCGAGGCATGGCTGCGCACGGAAGATCCGATTCTGCTCGAGGAACTGTGGACGTGCGCCGACGAAACGCGACGTGCGCACGTGGGCGACGCCGTTCACCTTCGCGGGCTCGTCGAGATCTCGAATCACTGCGTGCGACAGTGCCTGTACTGCGGCATCCGCGCTGGCCACCGCGAACTCGCGCGGTATCGGCTGACGACGGACGAGGTGCTCGAGTGCGCGCACGAGGCGGTGCGTCGCGGGTATGGAACGCTGGTCGTGCAGTCGGGTGAAGACCCCGAATGGACGCGCGGGCGCGTGTGCGAATTGATCCGGCGTGTCAAAGCCGAAACCGGCCTCGCGGTGACGCTCTCGCTCGGCGAGCGAGGCGAAGACGAAGTCTTGGAGTGGAGAAGGGCCGGCGCGGATCGCTATCTTCTGCGTTTCGAGACGTCGGACCGGGCGCTCTTTGCAAAGATTCACCCGAATCGCGCGGGACTCGCGAGCGATCGCATCGAGAGCCTGCGTCGGTTGCGCGAACTGGGATTCGAGATCGGCGGCGGCGTGATGGTCGGCATTTCCGGTCAGTCGTACGTGAGCCTTGCCGAGGACGTACTGATCTTTCGCGAACTCGACCTTGACATGATCGGCGTGGGGCCGTTTCTCGCGCATCCCCAAACGCCGATGGGGCGCGGCGAAGTCGCGCCGCTGCCCGCGGGGGATCAGGTTCCGGCGACGAAGGAGATGACCTGCAAGGTTGTCGCGCTCGCGCGTCTAGCTTGTCCCGATGCGAATATCCCCAGCACCACGGCGCTCGCCACGCTGGCGAAAGAGCGCGGGCGAGAACTCGGCCTCGCGCGGGGGGCGAATGTGGTGATGCCGAATCTGACGCCATTCGGGTATCGCCGCATGTACGAAATCTATCCGGCGAAGTCGTGCATCGACGAAGACCCGGTCGATTTTAACGCGCAACTGATCGAAAGGATCCGCGCGATCGGCCGCGAGGTGGGGGAAGGCCCCGGCGCATCGCCCGCTTTGCGGCGCCGTTACCCGGCGGTCTCCTGAATCATTTGCTCGGCTTCGATGAGCGGTTCGAGCGACGGATCGCGCAGCAGGAACATCTCGTCGCCCATCGCGCCCGCAAACGCCTCGGGCATCTCGCGGTGCAGAATGAGTCGGTCGCCGAGGGCAGAGCGAATTTCATCGACGCCGTATCGGTGGGGCGTTTCGTGGCGACGCCCAACGTACATCACGTGGTAGCGGCGCTCGTAGGTGAAGTCGGGGACCGTTCCGTCGGCCATCACGCGCGCCCACAGGTCGTAGACGTCGCCCTCGATCGCGTAGTTCATCATGTCCGTCGTGAAGCCGCCGGGCGGGCGCACGTTGACCTCGAGCGCGATGAAGTCGTCTTCGGTCTCGAAAAACTCGATGTGGAAGAACCGCTCGCGAATCCCGAACGCGGCGATGGTCCTGCGCCCATAGTCCTCGAGCTTGAGCGGGATCTCGCGGCGCGTGTAGTAGTGAAGCGGCAACCGCTCGTTCACGATCTCCATGATGCCCGCGCTGTAGATGTTCGAGATGCAAAACACGATGCGCCCGTCGCGATCGACCAGGCCGTCGAAACTGCCGAGTTTGCCCTTCGCGAATTTCTCGACGACGTACCCGGAGAGGCCATCCGCGAGCGCCGCGTCGAGTTCGCCCACGTTCCCCACTTTGTAGGTCTTCGCCGCGCCCACGCCGGTGTCGGGCTTGATCACGAGCGGATATCCGTGCTTTTTCGCGAACACCATGGCCTGCGCCGCCGTGGCGAACGAGGTGCCCTCGGTGCATGGCACCCCCGCCGAGCGAAAGACGTCGCGCATGGCGGACTTGCTGCGGTTGCGCGCCGTGTCGGCGGGTTTCTGGCCAAAGACGTTGAAGTTTTCGCGCAGCCGCGCCTCGACCTCCAGCCAGTGCTCGTTGAGCGAATCGATGCGATCGATTTTGCCGTGCCGCGCGGTGAGGTGGCCGAGGGCGCGGATCATTGCGTCGTCGTTTTCCATGTCGGGAACGTAGACGTAGTCGGCAAGCGCGCCGGCGAGTTCGGGGCGAAGTGCCTCATGCGGCGCGTCGCCCACGCCGAGAACGTTGATGCCGCGTCGCCGCGCCGCCACGCAGAACAGATGGTACTGCGGCGGAAAGTGCGGCGAGACAAAGACCAGGTTCATGGCACACCCCACGCGAAAAGAAAAAATTATGGCGAGACGCGCTCGCGTCCGTCAAGTTCGGTGTGAAATTCGTCAGGGTTCGTCGGACAGCTCGGCGGTGGGCGCGGGATATTCGTTGCCGGAACGAACGACGCCATCGGCGTCTGGAGCGCTCTCAGTCATCGTGTGGACCTTGGCGCCTTCATCCGTGCACGCGCCCTTGAAGATCGTCGAAGTGGACGAGCCGTCCTTGCCGAATTCATCGTTCACGCACATGTCGGTCGTGCCGTCGCAAGCGTCGTCGGTAGTCGTGCGGTTCAGGCGGCCTTCGGCGTCATAGCTCTTGGCGAGGCACGAGTCGTCGGTGCCGTCGCAGCCTTTATCGGTCGTCTGCGAGATCACCTGCGCGTTGTCGCCGTAGGTCAGCCGCGTGCAGACGTCGGGCACGCCGTCGCAGCCGATATCGACGACGGTCGCCGTCGGCAGCCCTTCGTCGTTCACCTCGTGCGTCATACAGTCGGGAGCTTCGGCGCGATCGTTGTCGCAGCCGTGATCGACGAGCGTTCGGACTTCGTTGCCCCATGCGTCGAAGGTCGAACGCGTACACTCCTCGATGTCGCCATCGCACCCGTGATCGGATTCGACGCGGATCAGGTTGCCCGCGCCGTCGTAAACGTAGTTGGTGCAAAAGTCCCACGATCCGTCGCAGGCGGCGTCATACCGCGTGCCCAGCAGCCCGCCATCGGGGGCGTAGAACTCCTGCGAACACGACTCGGATTTCGCGAAACGGCGCGCCGGGGTCGGACGCGGCGTCGCAGGGGACGTGTCGGTGGGTTCTGCGGGCTCGTTGCGAATCTCCCGCCCGTCAGGTTGATCGGCGTTCGTCGCGATCGCCGGAGCGGCTTCGGAAGGCGGGGGTGGGAGCGGGGGAGACGGAGACTTCCCTGCCCAAAAGGAGAGCAGGAGCAGCACCGCGGCCGCCGCGATCAAGTAGCGGAATCCCTTTCGCATGCATCCATGTTTGGCGTTTTTTCAACAGGACGCAACGTCCTCGATCGACTCGATCGGGCTGATGCGCGAGCGCCAAGGACGAGGATCAGTCGAGCTTGCCGCCCTTTTCCTCAAGCTTTTTCGCGGCGCGAACCAGCGTGGTCATGATGCCGCCGCCGACGAGGCCGCCGAGGATGCAGCCGACGACGGCTCCGTGCGGTCCGAAGGTCGCGTTTCCCCCGATGCCGCCGAGCAGAAATCCGATTAGAACGCCGATGAGGATGGGTGCCATTTCCACGACTCCAAGTGAACCGCAAATCCATTCGGGGCCTTTTGCCACCGTATGAAAAAATTGTACCCATCCGAACGAAAACCGGCAAGCGCTCTCGCGCGTTTTGGAAGGTTGGGTCACAATTCTCGAAATCGTTAACCCTTTAGCCTCGGCGGGTGTCCGATACGCATGATCGGATTTGACGGCGCACGGCATCTTCTTGCCCGGACCGGCTTCGGCGGCCGACCGGACGAGATCGGGGAATTCGCGGGGCTCGATCGCGACGCGGCGGTCGATCGGCTGCTCGCGAGCCTTCTCGACGCACCTCGGAGCCCGCTTCCGGAGTGGAGCGGCGAAGCGCCGCCGTCTCCCGAAGAGCGACGAACCGACCGTGAGGCGTTCGTCGCGAAGTTGCGCACGCAGGCGATGGAACTGAAGGCGTGGTGGTTTCGCGAGATGCTGGCCACGCCATCGCCGCTCACCGAGCGACTCACGCTTTTTTGGCACAATCACTTCACATCGGGCTTGCGCAAGGTGAAGTCGCCCGCGCTGATGGCGCGTCAGAATCTAACGTGGCGGCGTCACGTCGCGGGGAATTTCGGTGCGTTCCTCAAGGATGCGTGCCGGGATCCGGCGATGGTGCTCTACCTCGACACGCAGACGAATCGCCCCGAGAGCCCAAACGAAAACTTCGCCCGCGAGCTGATGGAACTCTTCACGCTCGGCGAACGCCGGTACACCGAATCCGACATCCGCGAGGCCGCGCGCGCGTTCACGGGCTACAAGGTCGATCCCGTCACGGGAGAATTCGTCTTCGCGCGCCGGATGCACGACGACGGAATCAAGACCGTGCTCGGCCACGCGGGGAGCTTCGGCGGTGACGACATCTGCGACGTGTTGCTCTCGCAAGACGACACCGCGCGGACGATCGTGCGCAAGCTTTGGCGGGAGTTTATTTCGCAAACGCCCGACGACGCGCTCGTCGAGACGTGGGCGAAGGACTTTCGATCGAATGGGTACGAACTCAAGCCGCTGCTGCGCACGATCTTCGTGGCGGACGCGTTTTGCGACCCCGAGAACCGGGGCGTGCTCGTCAAATCGCCGGTGGAGTTCATCGTCGGCACGCTGCGTTTGCTGGAAATCCCCGTGGAGGACGCGCGGATATTGGCGGTCGCGTCCGATCGCATGGGGCAGGACATTTTCGATCCGCCCAACGTGAAGGGTTGGCCGGGCGGCAACGAGTGGATCAACTCGGCGACCCTGCTCGCGCGCCGGCAGTTCGTTTCCCGCGCCGTTCGCGGGCGCGAGATGATGAATGGGCGGCCGACCGGCGAACCGTGGTGGCGCTCGAAGGTCGATGCGGCGACGCCCGAGGGACGCGAAACGGCGCGGCTGGTGTTTCTCGCCGTGCCACCCACGCAGCCCGAGTCGGCCGATCGCGCGATCGCGGAGCAGTGGATGCTCGATCCGGCGTTTCAGCTCAAATGAGGTGCTCATGAATCGCCGTGAATTCATCATCTCGTCGCTCGCGTCGGTGCCGGTGCTCACGTGGTCCACCCGCTCGCTGGCGGCGCTGGACGGCGCGAAGCCCCGCGTGCTCGTGCTCGTCGAGCTGGCCGGGGGCAACGACGGGCTGCGCACCGTGATTCCCTATGCCAGCGCCGACTATCGCCGTCTGCGCCCGACGCTCGCGCCGGATCGCGACCGCGTCCTGACGCTCGACGCGTCGATCGGGCTTCACGGCGGCCTCGAACCGCTGATGGCGTCGTGGAGCGCGGGCGATCTGGCGATCGTGCAGGGAGTCGGATACGAGAATCCGAACCGATCGCACTTTCGGTCCATCGAGATCTGGGAGACCGGCTCGGATGCCGAGGAATACGTGTCGACGGGCTGGGTAGCCCGTTCGTCGACGCGGCTGCCCGGCGCATTGGAGCCGACCGCGCTCATCGTGATGGGGGACCGCGTCGAAGGACCGATGGCGGGAGGCGAGCATCGTCCAATCGTGATCGACGATCCCACGCGGTTTTTCGGTCAAGTTCGTTCAATCGATACAAACACGGCCGTGGGCGGGAACGGCGCGCTCCGGCACATCCTCGAGGTCCAGGACGAACTGACAGCGGCATCACGGTCCTTCGAGCGCGTTATCGCGTCGAAGCGCATCGACGAGAGTGTTTTTGGCGGTCGCCCATTCGGTCGACAACTCGACACCGCCGTGCGAATCCTCACCTCGGACCTGCCGGTGCGAGCGATCAAAGTCACGCTCGACGGATTCGACACGCACGCCCGGCAGCAGCCGATGCACGATCGACTGATGGCAGAGCTGGGCGAGGGGCTGGGCGCGCTGCGGAAGACGTTGATCGATTCCGGCGACTGGGGGCGCGTGCTCGTGATGACTTACAGCGAATTCGGGCGTCGCGCGGCCGAGAACGGGAGCTACGGCACCGACCACGGCGCCGCCGCGCCGCACTTCATGCTCGGCGGGCGTGTGCTGGGCGGGCTCTACGGCCAGCCCCCGCGTCTCGACGATCTGGCGGACGGCGACGTCCGATTCGCTGTGGACTTTCGCAGCCTGTACGCGACCGTGGTGCGGCGGTGGTGGGGGATCGCCGACGACGCGCTCGCCCGATTCGCGCCGGTGGAGTGCGTACGCGGCTGACGTGCCGTCAGTGCGCGACTCGCTGGCGGTCGAGGAGTCGCGTCAGTCCGCCGATGATGCGTTCCTCGAGCTTGCTGCTCGCCGTCATCGACTCCTCATAATGAGCGCTCGCGCTCGCGTCGAGACTGATCCACCAAAACACCAGCGGCGGCACGGGGATCTCGTGGGGCGGTTTGAAATCGACCTCGGGGATGATGTAGCCGAGGTCGTTCCCGGCGAGACACACGATGAAGGGGTAGGGGCGCGTCGCCTGTTGTTTCAGCGGCGGGAACTTCAACCGCAGCGCTTCGCCGTGCGCGTGGCGGCTCTTGTCGTGGGGGAAGTACCGATCCTCGTTCGTTGGAAAGTCATTCGGCAGGCCGACCGACAGTTCACCGAAAAGCTCGCCCGGCATGGCGAGGAACTGCGCGGGTCCGATGTTGACGACGCTCACCTCGGTCTTGACGTTCGCGCCTTTGGGAATCTCGACCCCGGTGAAGACCATTCCCTTGAGCCCGCGCTTCGTGCGCGGGTCGGGTTTGCCCTCGTCGTCGTAAAGCATCGACGGCGAATGGCCCATGATGCCGAGCCCGCCGGTGAGCCGAAACAGCGGGTTTTCGAGCGGCACCAGAATCGACTCTCGATCGAAGGACACATCGACCGCGATGGGAGAGTGCGCCGATTCGAGCGAAGCCAGCGCCGCCTTGGCCATTGCCCTCCCCTGAATCACCTCGAAGCGCATGTCGGGCGCGATCTTGATCGCATCGGGGACCTTCGTCGGATCGGCGTCGGCGGGGAATTCGGGGTGCGCCTCGGGGTCCCAGATCTTCGACGTGATGTTCGTAATCATCCCGCCGAGCGCGCCGGAGAAATACAGCGGCGTGCCGCCGCGCCGGTCGCGGATCGTCTGGCGCACCCAGCCCGGGAAGCCCGGCGTGATGATGTGTCCCCACGCCTTCTGGGTTTCTTCGGGAACCGACGCGGGGTCGAGCAGCGTGTAGCGCGGATCGCCGTTCAGCAGAATCGACTCGGGGTGGCAGGTTCCCTGCACGACCGTCGCGATCGGCCGGCCGTCGAGCCCGTCCAGCGCGAGCGTCATCAGGTCGTCGTCGATGATGTGCGGTTCGCGTTCATCGGCCATGCCGAACGAGAACTTCGTCTTTGACACGCGAACCTTCGCGGGGGCCATGGTGAACGCGGCCTGCTCGATCGCGCGGGCCGTCTGGCGCATCATCCACTCGAACCACACGTGGTTGACGCCGCTTTTGGCCTCCATCTCGCCCCACAGGATCTTCGGAAAGTCCATCGGTTTCACGTCGGAAAGTCCCATGAGGCCGATCGTGTCGGGGCCCATGTGCGTGTGCGTGGAACCGAGGAGGATGAAATCGATGTCGGCCGTCGCGCCGACGAGCTTGCGAATCGCATCGGTATCGGCCTGAAGCACCATGTAAAGATCGGTCGAAACCAGCGCGACGCGCGTCCCCGTTTCGGGGTCCTCGACGACGAGCGCGGAGGCCATGAGCGGGCCGTGGACGTGCGTGGCGAGCCCGGAACCGTTGCCGACGTAGATCGGGCCGTCCTCGAATTCGAGCACCGGCTCGCCAAGGTCGAATGGCTTGGCCGGGTCGCCCATGTCGTGAACGCCGTTGCCGTTTCGATCGACGAAGCTCTTGATGCGCGGCGTGATGTCGAATTCCGCCGCGCCGGCCATGACGACGCCGCGCGGCGGTGCTTCGGCGAACGAGAGCGGGGCGGCGCCGGTCACAATGGCGGCGACGACCAGGGCGACGAGGAGCGAGCGCGATCGAAATGCGGTGGAGTCAGGCATGCGAGGTCGGGGCGGCATCCCAGTTCGTGTGCGATTTCCGGTTGTCGATCACCCAACCCCAAAACAGCTCGCGGTAGGTGCGGTTCGGCCAGCCGATCTCGTTGAAAAACGGCCGCAGCTCCTGATTGAGCCGACGCAGGTTGT
The DNA here is from genome assembly GCA_964586775.1 of uncultured bacterium. GTDB lineage: Bacteria > Lernaellota > Lernaellaia > JACKCT01 > JACKCT01 > JADLEX01. Next base: position 10,248 of record CAZPJD010000193.1, read on the forward strand.
ACATCGGCACGAGCGGATAGTAGTGGTGCTCGAGGTGAAAATTCGACCACAGGAACAGGTAGTGGATGACCGGATTGCCGTCCACGCGCGTCCCCCACTTGGCGGGGTCCGTCTCGTCGATCCAGTAGTGCTGGCCGAGCCGGTTGACGATGAAGGCGATGGGGAAGAACACCATCATGGGAATCAGGTGGACGCGCGCCAGCGTGTACCATCCTCCGACGACGCCGATGACCACCGCGAGGGCGATGTGCAGGCCGAAGTTGACCATGCGCTCGCGGCGGATTTTCGCGCGCAGCGCTTCGTCGTAGCGCTTGTTCTCGGCCGAAGCGGCGCGGGCGTAAATGCCCACCAGTGCGACGGTGAAATACAGGGCTTTGAGCCACCGCGCGTTCGTCTTCGGCGACAGGTTGCCGCGCTTGGGGTCGTCGACCTCGTGGCCGAGGTTGCCGTGGTGGTCGAGGTGCCAGCGCGTGAACTGCGTCGCCGAGATGGCGCTCGGCCATGAATAAATGAGCGCGAGTGCGCGCGACAGGCGAGGGTGCGGCTTTGTGAAAATCACGTTGTGGAGCTGCTCGTGCAGCAGGATGATGAAACCGAGCGCCGTGATGCCTTGCAGCGCCGCCGCGGGCACCCAGACGAAGGGATTTTCCGACACCCAGCAGACGTAGCCGCATACGAACATCTGCGTGAATTGGCGTGCCACGGTGAGGAAGTGTCGCCAGGGGCGAAGCCGTTGCAGCTCGCGGACGCGTTCGGGCGGAAGCGTCTGGCGGATACGCGCCAGAACGTCGTCCTGAACCTTGAACCAGGTTCGATCTCGGGCCATCGTGTTCATGGCGGCGGATGTTAGGCAAGGCCCGCGGCGAAGTAAAGGATCGGCGTCAGTTCGAAGCCGTCCGTTTGCCGCGTTTCGCGCGAAAAGTTCGCATGCGCCATGCGAAATTTCTTCCCCACCCGAAACCTGCGCCCTCGCATGCTTGTCATGAAAAAGCGCACTTTGATGGTGACACGGGCCGGCATCGTGGTTAATGTAGACGAGCAGTGTCGCGGCCCGACTTTTTTCGGCCGCGAGAGAGGTCATGACGATGTTCGGAAACGCCGATCAACCGACGAATCTGCCGGTTCTTCCTCTTCGCAACGCGGTGCTCTTCCCCAACTCGATCGCCCCGATGGCGGTGGGGCGCAAGTTCTCCCTGTCGGCGGTCGAGGCCGCAATGGAGGACACCAGCCTCATCGCGATCTTCACGCAGATCGACCCCGACGTGGAGGTGCCGGTCGGCAGCGACCTGCATCCCTACGGCACGCTCGCCAAGGTGCTGAAGGTCATGAAAGAGCGCGAGTCGGGGACCAAGACGGTGCTTTTGCAGGGCATCTCGCGCGTGAAGCTGCTGCGTTTCACGTCGATCACCCCGCACATGCGCGTGGACGTCGAGTACCCGGTCGAAGAAAAGGCCGACGACGCCGAGATCGAGGCGCTCTCGAAAAAGACGAAGGAGCTCGCCCTCGAGGTCATCCAGAACAGCCCGAATATTCCCGCCGAGGCCAAGCAGTTCGTCACCGAGATCCAAGAGATCGGACCGCTGTGCGATCTGATCGCGGCGAACATGAACGTGCCCATCGAGGAGAAGATCACGATCCTCCAGACGATGGACATCAAGGCGCGGTGCCGTCGCGTCGGGCGGCTGCTCCACAACGAGCTGGAACTCATCAAGGTCAAGAAGCGTATCGACGACGAGATTCGCACGGAACTCGACAAGAACCAGAAGGAATATTACCTGCGCAAGCAGATGGACGCGATTCGCAAGGAACTCGGCGACGACGACAGCCCGGAGAGCGACGTCGACGATCTCAAGAAGCGCGTCGAGGATGCGAACCTGCCGCAGGAAGCCAAGGAAGCGGCGGATCGCGAGATCAAGCGCCTGCAGCGCATCCCGCCGTCGAGCCCCGAGCACACGGTGTCGCTCA
>CAZPJD010000194.1:0-4029 GCA_964586775.1 uncultured bacterium
ACAGAGCCGAAACGGATAACACCGGCGATGAAACGCAAGCCGACGCCGACACGATAGCGAAAATGGTGCCAAAAGCGCCGAGCTGACCTGCACGCCGAATCTCAATCGCGGAATTTGGGCCTCATCAGTGGCTTGACAGCCCGGGGGCGGCGTCGAAGATGTAGCGCCGCCGGGGGGAATCACCATGGCCGAATCGGGCAATCTGCTGGGTCGTCTCGCCAAGCTGCGCGACGAGAAGATGGACGAGATCGCGACGGAACTGCTTTCCAACCCCCGCTTCGCGCAGGCGCTGGGCGCGGCCGTCGCGCGCGTCACGAAAACGAAGGAGCGGATGAACCGCAACGTCGCGCTGATGATGTCGATGACGGGTCTGCCGAGCAAAAACGACTACGAGACCCTCGCGCAGCGCGCGCAGAGCCTGTCGAAAAACGTGAACCGGCTCGAGGAGCGGATCGACGAGCTCACCGCGCGGCTGGAAAAGCTCGGCGAGAAAGTTGGCGCCGGCAAATCGCGCTCGAAGACCGCGGCGACCGCCGCGCCCGCGGCTCCGAAATCCGCGCGTTGACGGGGGAGCACGTGCGTACCATCGCCTTCGTGAACGAAAAGGGCGGGAGCTGCAAAACGACACTCTCGGTCAACATCGCGGCGCATTTTGCGTCGCGGCTCGGGCAGCGCGTGCTGCTGGTCGATCTCGACCCGCAGGGCCAAAGCGGCAAGTCGCTCGGGCTCGACGTCAAGGGCGCGGCGCGCACGACGCTCGACCTGCTGATGGACCCGTCGCTCGGCGTGACCGACGTGGCGGTGGCGTCGCGCATCCCCGGGCTCGACGTGGTGATCGCCAACAAGACGCTCACCGATTTTCCCATCGCCGCAGGCGCCGACGACGACCGCGCCCTGAAGCTGAAATCGAAGATCGACGCGGCGACGGGCTACGACTTCGTGGTCTTCGACTCGCCGCCGTCGCTCGGCCTCATCACGGTCAACATCATGGTCGCCGCGAGGGAGATCGTGATCCCCGTGAACATGACCTTTCTCGCCCTCGACGGTTGCGCCGAGATCGTGGAGACCGTCGAGGCCGTGCGCGAGAGCTACGACTGCCCCGACCTGCGCGTGTCGCTCGTCGTGCCCGTGCTTTACCGCAACACGCGCCTCGCGAATGCCATCCTCGAAAAGCTGCGCGAGTTTTTCGCCGAGCGCCTGTCGTCGACCATCGTCGGCTACAACGTCGCGATCGACGAGGCGCAAAGCTACGGCCAGACGATCTGGGAGTATGCGCCGCGCTCGCGGGGCGCGGAGCTGCTCGAGGCGCTCGCCAAGGAAATTTACGGCGCGCCCTGAGCGCTCTCGCCCTTGAGGAACGCGATCATCATCGGGTTCACGACCTCGGGCGACTCTTGGTGTGCGAGGTGGCCGCTGTTCGCCACCATTTCGAGCCGCGCGTTCGGCAGCGCGTCGCGAAGGCGCGGGCCCAGCGCGGGCGGCACCCACTTGTCCTTGTCGCCCCACACGATCAGCGTCGGCGTCTTCAGATCGCCGTAACGCTCCATCATCGCGAGCACCTTCTCGTCGCCGAACTCGCGCACGATGCGGTGCAGCACCTCGCCATAGCCGGGTTTCGCGAGCGCGCGCGCATACTCGTCCTTCACCGCGTCCGTGAGCCTGGCGTCGTCGTAATAGACATCGGCGATCGACAGGTCCGCGACGATGCGACCGAGCCACGACCCGGTCAGCCATTTCGCGCCGGGCAGCTTGGTTGTGAGCGGTGGATCAAAAGGAAAACACACCGGCGAGACGACCACGAGGCGCTCGATGTTCTGCGGGCGCGTCGCCGCGATGTAGAGCGCGATACCGCCGCCCATCGACGAGCCCGCGAGCGAATAGCGCTCGACGCCGAGCTTCGCGATCGCGCGCGCGATGATGTCCGCCTGATTCGACGCACCGAAGGTGTGCGGATCGGGCGGGAAGTCGGACCGCCCAAAGCCCGGCTGATCGACGAGGATCACGCGAAATCCCGCGTCCACCAGCGGCTGAAAGTTGTTGTGCCAGCAGTACGTGGAATCGCCGTAGCCGTGGATCATCACGACGACGTTGCGCCCGCCGTCGCCCGGGCCCGAATCGATCATGTGCAGCTTGAAGCCGCCCACGTCGATTTCCCGCCGCCACGTCTCGACCGCGTCGTTCCACGCGGCGTCGCCTTTGCCGACCGACGGCGCGCACGCGACGTGCGTCGCGAGCAGGACGATCACGAGCCAACACGCGCTTCGTTCGATGCGTCTCCGGTTTCGAATTTCCATGCCGTCCCCCGCCGCGAGCGCCGACACCGATATACGCGCGTTTGCCGCGCGCGTCACGTGGGCACATTCCGGACGCCGAAGGGAAGTCACCCGGCTGTTGATTCATGTGTGAAATCTGTTGCCATTGTGATAACATGAGACATCTGAATTTCCCGGAGCGCCACCATGCGCGTTCTTCTTTGGCCATTCTTCGTTGCGGCGGTGTGTTTCATCTTCGGTGTCGGTGCGTGCGACTGCGAATGGCCGCCCGGCGACGACGATTCGGACGACGATTCGGGCGACGACGACGCAATCCCCGATGACGATTCCGACGACGACTCCGTGCCCGACGACGATGCCGATGACGACCTGGACGACGACGCGACGGACGACGACACGAACCCCGACGACGACATCGACGACGACTCCATGCCCGATGACGATGGGGATGACGACGCGGCGGACGACGACACGGGGCTCGACTGCGTGTGGACGATCGAGGAGATCGCGCCGCCCGAGGCGACGTACCTGGGCTCCGCCATCGCGGTGAACGCCCTCGACCAGCCGATGATCTTCGTGAACCGCGTCGACACGCCGGGGGCGACCCTCGCGACGCGCGGTGACGACGGCACGTGGACGCACGACCTGGTGGACGCGAATGGTTACTACGCCTCGCCGGCCTTCGCGCTCGACACGGATGGTTTGGTGCATCTGGCGTATTGGACGGGCAACCCGGACCCGCAATACACGACGATGCGCCACACGTTCGGCCCGCCGTGGACGAGCGAGGGCGTGACCATCACGCGGCTCGGGTGGGACTATCCGACGCTCGCCATCGACCCGGATGGCGCGGCCCACATCGGCCTCGGGTACTGCGACTACCGGGGCGTCGGCGGATACGCCGAGAGCCGCACGAATCGGTCGGGTACGTGGGCTGTCGAGTGGCTGCTGTATTCGGGCCAGATGTGCCCAGGCGTGTCGATCGCGACGGACGCAGGCAACGAGACGTGGGTCGCCACGACGACGCCGAATACCTACCTGCACGGTGGGCCGTTGCATGTCGCGCACGGCGGCGACATTCCGTTTTTGTGGCCGATGAGCGAGGTGGACTCGTGGGCGCTGCCCGCGCGGTTTTCGATCGCGATCGGGACGGACGGCGAGCCGGTGGTGGCGTACAACTACGGCGCGTCGAGCCTGATGCTCGCCGAGCGCGTCGCGGGCGCGTGGCAAATCACGCAGCTCCCGGCGGCGGGGACGGTCGGCAACCCCCGCGCACTGGCGATCGACGCGCAGGGGCACCGGCACCTCATCGTCCACAACACGCTCGCGCACCTGCTGATGTACGGCAACGACGTCTCGGGCGCGTGGGCGTTCACGACGCTGGATACGATCCCGCTGGACTGGGCGTGGGCGACGCTCGCGCTCGATTCCCTCGGGCGACCGCACGTGTCATACACGCTGGAGTACCCGGGCCACGTGCGTTACGCGGGCTGTCGAGCGGACTGAGTCGACCCCGGCACGGACACACCGAAAATTGTGGGGAGAAATTTGAAGCACCTGTTGGCCGTCGCGATGTTGCTCGTTTTCGTCGCGTCGGGGTGCGCCTGCGGTTCCTCACATTCCGACGAATCCACCGATGACGCGTCCCCCGATGACGACAGCATCGACGACGATGAATCGGACGACGATGCCGGCCTGGACGACGATACCTGGCCGCCGCTGCCCGATGACGACGTGGACGACGATGCGGACGACG
>CAZPJD010000195.1:0-29606 GCA_964586775.1 uncultured bacterium
GCTCGACGACCTCAAGCGCGAGCATCAGGTGCTGCACGGCCGGCTGGAAACCGCGATGAAGGAATCGCGCGGACTCGATCGGCAACTCAAGGACGAGATCGTCAAGCTCGAGCGCGATTTGGCCGGTCACGAAATCGATGCCCTGATTGGGGATCTGGTCGAGGCGCATCCGGCCGCGGTGCTCGGGCCGTTTTTCGCCGACATGAAGGCGTTCACGCTCGACAACATCAATCGCTTCAAGGAGAAAGACGAATCCGAGGGGCCCGCGCAGGCGATCGCCATGCTCCAGGGGCAGGCCGCCGACCGCGAAACCTACATGGAGTGGGACGTCAACGTTCTCGTCGACAACGCCGAGACCCAAGGTCCCGTGGTCATCGTCGAGAATACGCCCACCTACCGAAACCTATTCGGCACGATCGAAAAAACGATCACGCCAAACGGCAACTGGTTCACCGACTTCACCAAGATTCGCGCCGGAAGCATTCTGCGCGCCGACGGCGGATTCCTGGTTTTTCATCTGCTCGACGCCATCACCGAACCGGGCGTGTGGAAGGCGCTCAAGCGCACGATCAAGTCGCGCCAAGTCGAGATCGAGTCGTACGACAGCGTGCTTTTCTACATGACATCGTCGCTGAAGCCGCAGGGAATCGATGTGGACGTGAAGCTCGCCGTCATCGGCGACGTGTACCTGTATCACATGCTCTACGGCTACGACGAAGATTTCAAAAAGATGTTCAAGGTGCGGGCCGATTTCGATCACGTCATGCCGCACGGCGACGACGCGGTCTTCGACACCGCGCGCTTCGTCTCCCAGGTGATCCGAAACGAGAATCACCCGCACTTCGACAAGACCGCCATCGCCGCGATTGTCGAAGAGTGCGTGTCGATGGCCGGCCAGCAGAACAAGCTGACGACGAAGTTCTCCGTCGTGGCCGACATCGTGCGCGAGACGGCGTACTGGACCGTCAAGGCGCGCGCCAAGGTGGCGAAGTCGCAGCACGTGCTGCGCGCGCTCGAGGCCCGCAAGACGCGCAGCAATCTCATTGAAGAAAAGCTGCAGGAGATGATCGACGCGGGCAAGATCCTCATCTCGACCGGCGGTGCGCAGGTCGGACAGATCAACGGCCTCGCGGTCTATCAGATCGGCGATTACAACTTCGGCAAGCCCACGCGCATCACGGCCAAGATCGGCATGGGCCGCGCCGGGATCATCAACATCGAGCGCGAGGCGAAGCTCTCGGGCAAGACCTACGACAAGGGTCTGTTCATCCTGAACGGATTTTTGCGCGATCGCTTTTCGATGGATAAGCCGATGTCTCTCTCGGCCTCGGTCGCGTTCGAGCAAAGCTACGGCGGCGTGGACGGCGACTCGGCCAGCAGCACCGAGACCTACGCGCTGCTCTCGGCCATCGCCGACATCCCCCTCGACCAGTCGATCGCGGTCACGGGCTCGATGAACCAAAACGGCGAGATCCAGCCCATCGGCGGCGTCAACGAAAAGATCGAGGGCTACTTCCTCGCGTGCAAGGCGAAAAAGCTCACGGGCCGACAGGGCGTCATCATCCCGGTGCAGAACGTCTCCGATCTCATGCTTTCGCACGAGGTCGTCGAGGCGGTCCGCAAGCGAAAGTTCCACATCTGGGCGGTCTCCCATGTGGACGAGGGCATGGAGGTGCTCACCGGCGTCGCGGCGGGCGCGCGCGGCGCGGACGGCAAGTTCCCCGCCGATACGCTCAACGGCATCGTGGACGCGAAGCTCTTCAAGCTCGCCAAGGACCTACAGGATTTTGGCAAGGAAAAAAAGGACGACAAGAAAACGGCGGACAAAAAAGACGCCGAGGTCGCGGAAGACGAGACGCCGAAGGAGTCCGAAGACAAGAAATCGGGCCAGAAGCGCAAGACCAAGCGCCGCCGCTGACCAAGCGAGCGGGCCAACCCTGACGCGCGTCGTGTTTTCGGCGCGCGTTTGTTTTATAATGGGGTTTGACCGGAGCACGAATTGAGCGCGCGAACCTCGCGAATTTTGGTGGGAATCGGCTTCGCCGCGTGCGCGTTGATGATCGCGCTGGTCGCTGTGGCGGTGGCCCACCCCGACCTGTTCGCGCGCGCGAACCAGGCCTCGGCGACGGCCGAAGCGGCCGAGGTTGTCATCGCCGAGATTTCGCCCGAGACGCTGGTCGAGGCGCCGATCGAGCCTTCGGCCGAAGCGCCGCCGCCGACCCCGACCCCCGGCAACCTCAAGACCCGTTATCCCTATCTCTTCGCGTCCGAAACGCCCGAGTCCGATCCCGAACCCAAACCCAATCACGTTCTCGATGACATTGAAGAGTCGTCCGTGGATGCCGCGTTCGTGATCGTGGTCGAAAACCCGAACGTGCCGCTCAACCAGCGCAAATGCTCGCGCACGCAGCAGGCGGGGCCGTGCCCGCCCGAGCCGGCGAAGCCGGGTTTGTCCCTGCCCGTTTCGCCGTCGGTTTCGCTACCGACCGCGAGCACGGCAAACCTGCCGACCACCGAAACCGCCGAGATGACGCGCACCGAAGTCGATGTCGTGACGCCCACGGCCAACGTGCCGTTCCCCGTCAACAACGGCACCACCGCTGAGTCGGGCGACGGGTCGGACGACCCAAGCTGCGACTGACCGCTCAGCGCGGCTTATCGGTCACCACGCCGGCGTGGATCGCGAACCCGAAGAACAGAATGTTGTTGAGAATCTTGTTGCGAACGCCCGGCGGGGATTCGGCCTCGTAGGGCACCACGCTGATGACGTAGTCCACGAACCCCGAAAGACCCACGTAGAAATTCCCGCTCGGCAGGAACCACGAGCCGAATTCGAGCCCCGGCGCGATCGTGACCCCGGGATCGTATTCCGCGAAGTCCGACGCCCCCGAAATGTCGGAGTAGTACACGCCGAAGCGGAAGTGCCCGAAGGGGTAGGTGGGGGCTTCGCCCACGAACGGGCTCGGCGTCCAATACAGGTCGTAGAAGTCCATGAACCCGAGGCGCAGCAGGCCGCCGAATTCGTCGTACTCGATGTTCGCTTTCTCGTAGTAAATGCCCGGAGTCGCGATCTCGCCGGTGTAGTGGCGATAGATCGCCGATCCCGCGAGCACGATGTTGTTGCTGAAGATCCTGGTGATCGTGAAGCCCGGCGCGGGACCGAATCGCGCCTGCCCCATTTTGGCGTAGGTCTGCCACTCGCGTCCGTCGTGCACCGACCACTGCGCCTCGGTCGTGCCCATGAGCAGGAACTCGATCTCGGGCCCGAATCCCACCGAACCGGCCCGGGCATCGGCGGCGGGAAGCGACGACGCGGCAAAAGCGATAGCGAGTGCGATGGCGAGCCGGATCGCGGATACGTTCGTTCGATCCAAAGGCGTCCTCCGAACGGGATATTCGCCGGACCAAGGGTGACGGACTTCATTGACGCAATCGAGGCCCTGATGCAAGGTCTGGCCCGTTTTTCGACGGGAACCGCACCGAATGGGCTATCAGAACGCACGATTCGCGCACCGGGCCGATCTGGGCGACCGGGGCTTTGCCGACCTGCTCAAGTGGCGGCTCGGCATGCAGCCCGGCGACGACCACGCCTCGCGCCCGCGTTGGGATGCCATCCCCGTCGCGCCCGACACGCTCGAGGTGGTGCGTTCGAATGCGTCGCGGTCGATGGTAACGTGGTTTGGCCACGCGAGCGCGCTCATTCGTCTCGACGGTGTCGATTTCCTCGTGGATCCGGTGGAGGGATCGATCCCCTTCATCCGACGCGAATCGTCCGACGCGCGCATTCTCGACGCCGTTCCGCGCCCCGCCGCCGTCCTCGTCACGCACAACCACTTCGATCACATGGACGCCCCGACGCTCGAACGGTTCGACCGCGCGACGCCAATGATCGTCCCGATGGGAATGGGCGAGTGGTTCACGAAACGCGGATTTCGCTCTGTGCGCGAGATGGATTGGTGGGAGTCGGTCGAGGTGGCGGGGCTGGAGGTGAAGTACCTGCCCGCGCGCCATTGGTCGAAGCGCGGCCTCTTCGACACCCTCGAAACGCTTTGGGGCGGATACATCGTGCGCGCGACGTCGCACACCGTTTACCACGCGGGCGACTCGGGCTACTTCGGCGGCTTCGCCGAGATCGGCAAGCGCTTCGCGCGCATCGACGCGGCGCTGATGCCCATCGGCGCGTATTCGCCGCGCTGGTTCATGCAGGCGGCGCACATGGACCCGGCGGACGCGATCAGGGCGGCGCTCGACGTGAATGCCTCCGCGCTCATCCCCATCCACTACGGTAGCTTCCGCTTGTCGGACGAACCGATGACCGAGCCGCCCGCCATGATGGAACTCGCCGCGCGCGAGGCGGGTTTCGATCGAACTCGTCTGTTGCCGATCGGCGGTACGTTGTTTCTCGACTAAAGCTCCGAGACCTCGTCGAGCCACGCGCGCAGCTGCCGCCCGTATTGGGCGCGGGCGGTCATCGACACGTCGTTGTGTCCCGCGCCCTCGACCCACCACGATTGTTTCGGCGGCCCCGCTTTCTCGAAAAGCGCTTTTCCTTCGGCGATGGGGATCAGGTCATCATGCGTGCCGTGGATGACGAAGATGGGCGAGTGGATCGACGAGACTTTCGCGACGGAGTCGTACACCTCCGTCTGGAACATCGCGCCCGTCGGCAGCATCGGCAGCAGCAACCGCGCGACGGACGGAATCGACGTGAATGTCGATTCCAGCACCACACCACGCAGGTCGAGGCCGATGGCGACCTCCGTCGCCACGCCGCCGCCCAGCGACTTGCCGAAGATCACGATGTCCTTTTCTGCGATGTTTTCCTTGAAGAGCAAAAAGTCGAGCGCCGCGCGGCCCGCGGCGTAGTTGGCGATCTCGCTCGGCGCACCGGTGCTTTTTCCGTAGCCCGGGTAGTCGATCAGCAGCAGACCGCAGTCCATGGGCGCGAGCTCGTCGCGCACCAGCGCCCACTCGAAGACGGTCTGCGCGTTGCCGTGCAGAAACAGGATCGTCGGCCGCCCCTCGGGCGCGGGCCAATACAACCCGTGTACCGTGTCGCCGCTGTCGGCCTTGATGCGCACCTCGGTCGCGCCCTTCACGTAATAGGGTATTGGTTCGTCGTCGGCGACGCGGGTGGGGTAATAAAGAAAACGGCGGACCAGGCTCTCGATCATGCGGGGGTCCATGGCTTCGGGTTGAACGCGCGGGGGCTTCACCGCGAGCCGCCAAATCGCGAACGCGGCGATCGCCATCGCCACCCCCGCCAGCACCGCTCGCGCGCCGCCTTTCACAACCGACGTATTCAACGCGACCGCCGCACGCGGGTCAATGCCGACCGGGCGTCGACTCGCACGTGTGGCGCGACGCGAACGCGGCGGATAGCATCGATGCGATGACGCGATCGGAAATCGAAGCGACAACCATGAACGACTTCGGTCAAGCTTTGGCGCAATCGGCGCTGCGGCACGGGCTCGACCTTGTCGGTGCGCTCGACCTCGACGCGGCCATTCCCGCGCTCGCGGAGCACGCGGCGCGATTCGATGTGTGGATCGGGAACGAGCGGCATGGCGAGATGGACTACCTGCGCCGGGGCGCGGCGCGCCGAGCCGATCCTCGGGCGCTCTGGCCCGAGGCGCGGGGCGTGCTGTGCGTCGCGATGGCGTACGGGCCGGGCGATCCGCCGTCGACGGGCGACGACGCGCGCTATGCCCGCTATCTGCGCGGGCGCGACTACCACCGCGTGCTGCCCGAGCGGCTCGAAGCGGCGCTCTCGGATGTGCGACGCGAATTCGACTTCGCGTGGAAGATCTGCTGCGACACGAGCGCCGTTTTGGAGCGGTCGCTCGCGCATCTGGCGGGCCTCGGCTGGATCGGTAAGAACACCTGTTTGATCCATCCGCGCCTGGGCAGCTACCTCTTTCTCGCCGAAGCGTTCGTCTCGCGCTCGCCGGGCGGCGCGCCGACGCCGATGGCCGATCATTGCGGATCGTGCGACCGCTGCCTCGTCGCGTGCCCGACCGCCGCGTTTCCCGAGGCGGGTGTGCTCGACGCGCGCCGATGTCTCTCGTACTGGACGCTGGAAAAGCGCGGCGAGCTCGCCCTCGAGCGCGACGACGTGAACGCGACGCGCGGCTGGGTCGCCGGCTGCGACATTTGCCAGGAAGTCTGCCCCTTCAATCGCAAGCCGGAGCCGAGCCTCGACGACGCGTGGCGCGACGCATCCGTCGACGCAACGAAAGCGGCGCGTTGGGAGGATCTCGTCGCCGAGCTTGAGAGTGCCTATGCATCGCGGGTCGCGGCGTCGGCCCTGTCGTGGGTGCGTCCCGCGCATTTTCGGCGGAATGTCGCGCTGGCGCTGGCATCGCGGGCGGATGCGCTGGATGCGGAGCGACGACGAAATCTCGCCGAACTCGTGGTCGCGGCCCGCGAAACGGAAACGGACGCGGGCACGAAACGCGCGTGGGAGGTTTGCGTGGCGCGGCTGCGCGACGAAGCCGGTCAGCGCGAGAAATAACGATCGGCGACGCGCGCGAACATTTCGACGCCGATGGGCAGCGCCGCTTCGTCGAAATCGAACTCGGGGTGGTGGTGCGGCTTGTCGAGCCCCTTTTCGGGATTCGCGCTGCCGAGAAAAAAGAAGCACCCCGGCCGTTTCTGCAAAAAGTACGACATGTCCTCCGCGCCCATCGTCACGCCCTGCGTGATGATCCGATCCGCGCCGAGCAGATCCGCCGCGCAATCCTGCACCAGCGCCGACATCGCCGCGTCGTTCACCGTGACGGGGTAGTGATCGGTCCACTCGTAGCGATACGTCGCACCCATCGCGCGGCAAACGCCGCCGGCCAGCGCCTCGATGCGCCCCTTCATCTCTCCGCGAAGCTGGGGGTCGAGTGTGCGCACGGTGCCGCGAAGCTGCACATCCTGCGCGATGATGTTGAAATTCGATCCGCCGTTGATTTGACCGATGGTGACGACGGCCGGCTGCGTGGGATCGACGTTGCGCGACACGAGGGTTTGCAGCGCCGTCACCACGTGCGCCGCGACGACGACCGCGTCCACCGTCTGGTGCGGCAACGCGCCGTGCCCGCCGCGCCCCACCACGGTGAAGACGAATTCGTCGGCGCTCGCCAGCACCGGCCCGGCGTGCGTGCCCAGGGTGCCGACGGGAAACTCGTTCCACAGATGCAGGCCCACCACCGCGTCCACGCGCGGCGCGTCGAGCGCGCCCTCGTCGATCATCGGCTTCGCGCCGCCGGGGCCCTCCTCCGCGGGCTGAAAAAGCAGCTTCACGCGCCCGGGCAGCGTGGCGCGCCGCGACGCGAGGTACTCGGCGAATCCCAGCAGAATCGACGCATGGCCATCGTGCCCGCATGCGTGCATGCGCCCCGCGTTCGTCGATTTGTAGGGCGAATCCTTGAGTTCCTGCAGGGGCAGGGCGTCCATGTCGGCGCGATACGCCAGCGTCGGGCCGCTGGCTCCGGCGTCTCCCGCGATCGTGCCGACGACGCCCGTCTTCGCGACGCGCGTCACGTCGAAGCCGAGTTCGCGCAGCCGCGCCTCGACGATGCCGCTCGTGCGCACCTCCTCGAATCCGATCTCGGGATGGCGGTGCAGATCGCGCCGTGTTTCGACCAGTCGGTTGTTCAGCGCGAGGATCTCGGGCCGGATCTCGATATTCATATCGGGCTCCAACGTGCGGGGAACGATGCTCGCCGGTGCTACAGTTTTTCGATCCACTGTTCAATGAGCCCGAACAGGCGGCGGGCGTGTCGCTGCGCGTCGTCGGCCTGCGTCCAGCGCCCGTGGCGGCCGAGTTCGAGCAGGTTCTCGAACGCGGCCTGAAAGCGCGGGATGCCCATCGAATACGCGGCGACAAGCAGGCGGTCGGCGCTTTCGACGAATGCCTCGGGGTTCTTTTCGTCGATGGAGCGCTGCAGTGCGGGCCAGGCGGCGTCGACCGTCTCGCGAAAGTGCCGGCCGACCTCGCGCAGCAATTCCTTGTCGTGATCGAACTCGACGAGCAGTTCGTCGAGCTCGCGCACGAGCGCGTTTTTCGCCGAGAGCAGGTCCGAGACCGGATGCGCGCGATCGGGCGGCGACTCGTCGAAGCGCGCGAGCGACTCGGCGATGCGTGCCGGGCTCGCGGGCCGCGTGACGGCGGCGGCGAAGCCGAGATCGAGCAGCTTCGCCTCGGGCTCCTCGGTCGGGTCGAACAACGCGATCATCGGCGGAATCGGGATATTGGTTTCCCGTCTGCGCGTCGCGAGCCACATCCGCGCCGACGCATCGAGCAGCTTCGTCGAGACGAGGGCTACGTCGTAGCATTCGCTCTCGAGCGCGCGCGCCGCGAGAGCCCACTCGCCGACCGACTCGGCGTTCCATCCGGTCTTCTCGACGCTGCGCACGACGATCATCTGGTGCAACTCGTCGGGATCGGCGACCAGCACCCGGCGTTCGCGCCGAGATAATTCGCGAAGGCTGTGTCGCGTCACGATCGACCGCCCCACGTCGCCCGACGCGGCGCGCCCCGGCAGCAGCGCCAACGCTTGACGCAAATACGTGTCGTAGAGCGGCGTCGTGAGGTAGGCGTCGAAGCCGATCTCGCGCAGCCGCGCGGCGTCGCCGCGCCGCCCGGCCGCGGTGATGAGCACGAGGGGAATGTCGCGCGTGGCGTCGTCCGCGCGGAGCTTTCGTCCAAAGTCCTCCGCCGCCTGACCGGTCGTCGTCACGGAGAGCACCGCGAGCTGAATCGGCAACTCGCCTCTTCGCGATTCGTCGAGCGCGCGCCCGGCCTCGGCCACATCGCCCGTCGCGGTCACGACGCATCCCCACGACCGAAGCAGGTCGGCGAGGCGTTCGCGTCCCGCATCGGCATCGTCGCACAGCAGCACGCGCAGACCCTGCAACTCGAGCGCGGTCAGCGCGGCGGCCTCCTCGGTGGGCTGTCGCTTCTCGATCGGCAGGCGAATCCAATAGCTGCCGCCTTCGGTCTCGGACAGCTCGATTCCGCATGTCCCGCCCATGAGCGCGACGAGCGAACGAACGAGGTTGAGGCGAATCGCGGTCGCGGGATCGAGATCGGTGGGGACGAAAACGCCGGGCTTGCCCGACGAGAGCGTGAGCTGCGCACTTCGCGGCGGCGTCGTGCCGGGATCGTCGATGCTGATCGCGACAACGAATTCGCGCGCGGTTTCGGACTCGAGTTCGACATCGAGAAACAAAGCGGGAGAGCGCGTGAGCGCGAGCGCGGCGTCGCCCAGATCCGTCACCGCGTGCTTGACGCGCCCGGGATCTCCCCACACCCACACCGGCAGCTCGGGATGTAGCCGCGTGGTCAGGGCGCGCGCGTCGGCGCGGGCGTGGCGCTCGAGGCGCTCGCCCACGGTCTTCAGCGCGCCGCGCAGATCGAAGTCCGCGGGCAGCAGGCGGAAGTTGCCCTCTTCGACGCGCGTCAGGTCGAGCACGTCGTTGATGAGCATGACGAGTTCGTGCGCGGTGCGTGAAATCCCGGCGACGTATCGCCGCTGATGATCGGGCAACACGAGCGCGTCGAGCGCGGCGAGCGCCTCGATCACGCCATTGAGCGGCTGGCGGACCTGGTGCGACAGGCGGGGGAAGAGATCGGACTGCGGCGCCCAGGGCGGTTTGTCGGTCATCGCTTCTCCCGCCGTCGAAGCAGGTTTCGCGCCTGGGACGCGGTCGTCGTGGGCACCATCTTGCTGGTCGAGATCTTTTCGAGATCGCGCTGAATGAGCCGGTCGAGGAACCGGATTCCGAAGCGGATCGGCGTCTTCGGATGCCAACACAGCGAGTGGATGACCTCGTAATGCTTGGTCCAGTCGCGGTTGCGGCAGATGGTGGTGATGATGTTGGCCGACGACGTGCGCTCTTTGGCCATCTCGACGACTTCCTGCATCGTCAGACGCGGATTTCGCAGCACGCAGTCCTGAATCGTCTTGTTCGACGCGCGGATCAGGAATCGACGAGCTTCCGCATTGCCTTTGAGCGCGAGAAGCAGGCGATCGACAAAGGTCATGCGCGCGATGCGCTGAAAGAGCGACAGCTCCACCTCGGGAGTGATCGCTTCCGGATCGTTCATCAGATCCGCGGCGAAGATCTCGGTCGCGTCGAAAGCGGGACTGAGAATCTCCTCGATGCGGAAGTGCGGGTGCAGGTGCTCCTCGGGCAGGTCCGGCGAGGGGGTGACGCCCTGGGGCGGCGCGGCTTCGGGCTCCTCGATCTCGATGGGGGCCAGTTCGCCCGGCAGATCGCGCGTGTAGGCGTGCCCCTTGGCGGTCTCGTAGAAGCGGACGAGGCGGTCGGACAAGCTGCGCGGAACGTGCGGATTCTCGACGAGGCGATGCAGAATCTCGGGATTTCGCAGAATCGCCGTTTCGTTCTTGCCGAGAATCTCGATCACGCGCTCGTGCGCCGCGGCCGCGGCGAGATGCACCAGCGTGTCGTCCCAGACGCTCGCGTGAAGCGCGACCTTTTCGTGGATGTGATGGTTGTCGAATCGCCGCGACGCGAGAAAGTGCAGGATTTTGGGGCTCGTGTCGGTCGCGATGCCGACGAGCGTGAGCGACTCGGGCAATTCCTTGAGGCTGCGTTTCGCGGGCTTTCGGACGCGCGGGTCCTCGTCGGCGCACAGGAAGTAGAGCGTCGCGAGCAGGTCGCGCGTGCCGAGGGGAACAAGGCCCTTGGCGACGGCGATGCGGACGGGAAGATCCGCGCCGAACGGAAGGGCTTTGCGGGCTTCGGGACTCAGTTCCTCGTAATCGAGTTTGACGAAATCGGCCATTCCCGTCCCGCGAAAGCTTGTCGCATTCAAACAGATCGATGGGGATCTGTCACGGGCGATACCCGATCAGGTCGGCCACAGACGGCGCTGTGATCGCGGGCACATGGCCAAACGCCGCGAGCGTCTCGGCGGTTGCCTCGCCCGACAGCACGCACACGAAATCGACACCCGCGTTCAGGCTCATCTGAAAATCGGTGTAGAGCCGATCGCCGACCATGAAGCCGTCCGCGGCGGTGAGGCCGTGGCGCGCGATGACGTGGTCGATCATGGCTCTATTCGGCTTGCCGAAGACGAGGTCGGGTCGCCGCCCTGTCGCCATCTCGAACATCGCGATGAACGCGCCGGTGTCGGGCAGCGGGCCCTCGCGCGAGGGGCAGGTGAAATCGGGGTGCGTGACGAGAAAGGTCGCACCGCGCTGGAGCTTGAGCGCCACCGCGCGGATCTTCGCGTAATCGAGCGTCGTGTCGTAGCCCATGGCGATCGTCATCGAATCCTCGCGATGGCGGATTCCCGCCTCGGCGAGGTCGGCGAGCATGCCGGGCGTGCCGACGGCGAAGACCTCGTCGATGCCGTGCGCGCGCAGATGCGCGACGAGGCCGTCGGTCGAGATCAGGATCCGCTCGCGATCGACCGCAAACCCCATCGCCGCGACCTTGCGCAGATAGTCGTCGCGGCCCTTCGAGGAGTTGTTGGTCAGCAGATAGAAGTGGATGCCCCGACGGGTGAGGTCGTCCAGAAACGCGCGGCTGCCGGGGAACGGCGTCTCGTCGAGGCCGAGCGTGCCGTCGATGTCGAGAAACGCGAGACGCTTGCGCGCCGCGAAGGCGTCGTATTGGGACGCGAGATCGCTCACGGCGCGTCCTGCGGCGGCGCGGGCTCGCCTTCGTTGTCGGCGTTCGGCGGCGGTTCCGGGTTCTTTGGGGCGGGCGTGCTCGTCGCTTTCACAGGCGGCGCGGGACTTTCGGCGCGTTCGATCATGTTGATGTCCACACGCGGGGCTTCGCCCGGCGCGAGGATGACGAGGCGAGCCTTCGCCAGCGCGCGATTCGCCATCTCGGAATACAGGTCGATCCGCGTGAGTTCGGGCGTCTTCGTTTTTTGCGCAAGCACCTGCCGGAATCGGTCGGCCGCGCCCGCCGCCTGGCGCGTGCGCGAGTCGGCCGTCTGCCCGGCCTCGTGCAGCAGCTTGCCCGCCTCGCCGCGCGCGAGATTGAGCCGCCGGTCGCGCTCGGATTCGGCGTCGTTTTGCATGCGCGCGGCCTCGGCCTTGGCGTCGTTCACCTTGCGAAACGACGCGGCGGCCTCGGACGGCGGATTCACCGATTGCAGGTTGACCGCGACGAGGGTGAGCCCCGTGCCGTAACGCTCCATCATCGCCTGGGCGTCTCGGCGAACGTCGGACTCGATCTTCGCCTTTCCCGATGTGAGCACGTCGTCCACCGGCATCGCGGCGACCGCGCCCACCAGCGCCGTGCGCACCGCGTGCGCCAGCAGCGCCCCCGCGTCCTCGACGCCAAAAAGCGATCGACCGAGCTGCGTGATCTGGTATTGCACCACCACGCCGATGTCGATGAGGTTCTCGTCGCCGGTGACGAGTCCGACCTGCTCTTCGAAATCCCCGGTGACGGCCAAACGCTCGACCTGCCCGGTCTTCACCTTGTTCACGCGATCGATCCCCCACGGCGCGCGCAGCGCGAGTCCCGGCGGCACCGCGTCGGTCGCCATGCGGCCAAACCTGCGCACCGCCGCCGTCTCGCCGTTCGCCACGGCGTAAATCGACGCGACGAGCGAAAGGGCCGCGAACGCCCCCGCGAGGATCGCGAACGAAAATCCGCGCCGCGTCGCGACGAATCGCGCGATGCCGGTGATGATCCGCACGCTCGGCGGGGTCGTGTGGGAATTGCTATTCGCCATGAAGCTGCTTCAGCAAAGGGGAATCCGCGGACAGGAAGATCGTGGTTTTGTCGCCGACGATCTTCTCGTAGGTCTCGAGCGCTCGCAGGAAGCGGTAAAACTCCGGGTCCTTGGCGTAAGCATCGGCGAACAGACGCAGCGCCTCGGCTTCGCCCTCGCCGCGAATGGCCTCGGCCTGGGCGTTCGCCTCGGCCAGGATCTTCTCGCGCTCGGCCATCGCCTGCGCCTCGATCTTCAGCGCCTCCTCTTCGCCTTCCGAACGGTACTTCGTGGCGATGCGCGCGCGCTCGGCCCGCATGCGCTTGATGACGCTCGCGCGGTTTTGCGCGGGCAGGTTGAAGCCGTTGATCTGAAGATCGACGATCTCGATGCCGAAGCTCGTCGAGGCGATCTGATTCACCGCCTCGGCGACCCGATTCGAGATGTCGCGAAGTTTGACCTTCGTGGGATCGATGTTGATGAAGTGTTCGATCGGCTCGCTGCCCACCGCCGCGCCCAGCGCCGACGACATGATGTCCAGCAGCCGCGCCTCGGCCTCGGCGCGCGCCTTGACGGTCTGCGTAAACCGGAGCGGATCGGCGATCTTCCAGCAGATGAAGCTGTCGATCAGCACGTTTTTCTTGTCGAGGGTGAGCAGTTCGGTCGGCTCCGCGTCGAAGACCAGCAGGCGCGAATCGAGGCGGATGGCCGCGTCGATGGGCCACGGGGCTTTGACGTGCAGCCCCGGCCCCGCCACGCCCGGCAACGGGCGGCCGAAGCGCGTGACGATAGCAGTTTCGGTCTCATCGATCGTGTAAAGCGACGTGAACACGAGCCAGAGCGCGGCGACAACGCCCACCGCGATGACGACGGTCTTTCGGGTCATGGTTTCGCTCCCGCGGCGGGCAGTACGCCGGGCGTCTCCCGCCAGAGGATCACGTCGCGGCCTTTGACCGCGCCGGGCACGACGAAGATTTCTCGACCGGCGAGCACGCGTTCCGTCGCTTCGAGCCACAGCAGGTGGCGCAGCACGTCCTTGCCGGAAAGATAAGCGGAGGCGGTCGCGGCAAAACCCGTCGCGCGTCCCGACGCCGTCGTCTTCGCGGTGGCGGCCAGTGCCGCGGCGGTCGCGACATCGAGCGCCGCCTGTCCGCGCGCCTTGGGAACCTCGGCGGCGAGGCGTTCGTGGGCCTCGTGGATGCGCGTCGAGCGGTCCTCGCGCGCGCTGGAGACGTCGCGGAACGCGAAGACGGCGTCCTGTGGCGGGTGAATGTCGACGAGGTGGATCGAATCGATCCGAACCCCCGCGTTCACCGCGTCGAGCCGCTCCTGCAGATTTTTCTGCACGAAGGACTCGAGATCGGCGCGGCCCGTGGTGAGAAGCGCGTCGAGCTCGTGTACGGCGATGTATTCGCGCGCGGCGGCCTGCGCAAAAAGGGAGACCACGTCGCGGTCCTTTTCCAGCCGGTAGAAATATTCGCGCGGTTTCGACAGCCCATAGTGCACCGACAGGCTCACGTCCACGAGGTTTTCGTCGCCCGCGATGGCGGTCGTCTCCTCGCCGACCACGTTCATCGCGGCCACGGGGCTGTGCCATTGGCCGGGGTTGGCGAATCGCGTCAGCTCGCGCCGATTGGCAAGCAGCGTCAGATCGGTGCGAAACCCCACGTCGGTCTTGCGCGGATACGACACGCGCCACACGTCGGCGCGGCCGATCGGCGCGGGCGGCGCGTAGTGCAGGCCCGGTGCGCGATCGGGCGCGACCAGCCGCCCGAAAACGAAGCCGTAGCCCAGCGAATCCGCGGGCACGACGTAAAAGCCCGAGAGCAGCCAGATCACGACGCCGAGCGCCGCGCCGACGCGCACCAGACGACCGCGCATCCGCGACCAAAACGCGCGCCGCTCGGTGTCCGCGTCGCCCGCGCCCGGCACGAATCCCAGCAGGCTCTCGAAGTTGTTGCGCATCTCGCGCCACCCCTGACGCAGAGCGCCCTTGGCGAAGCGCCAGACGATGAGCGCGACGAGCGTCAGCGCGCTCGCCCATTGGGCGAAACCCGCGATGCCGCCCGCTTCGGCGGAGAGCCGGCCGGTGATGGTCACGCCCGTGAGGGCGAGGGCGTAGTCGAGCGCGAGCCCGAAAGCGAGCGCCGTGAACGCGATGGAGAACAGGTAGATGCGCACGAATGAGCGACCGAAGTGACGCAGCAGAAGCACGATCGTCGCGGCGTTGGTGGCGGGGCCGGTGAGCAGGAAGACCAGCGCTGCGCCGGGGCTGACGCCCTTGGCGACCAGCGCCGCCGCGACCGGCGTGCTGGCCGACGCGCACATGTACATCGGGATGCCGATCGCCATGAGCAGCAGCATCGGGACGAGGCCCTGGCCGAGCCCCCGCGCGGCGAGATCGGGTGGCGCGAGCGCGGAGATGACGCCCGCGAGAACGAGGCCGACGACGAGCCAGAAGGCGATGTCGTCGAGCATTTCGACAAAGGCGTGGCGGCCGATGTCGCGCACGATGCGCCCGAGCGGGCGCGGGGACGACGCCGGCTCGGCGGGCAGGGATTCCGGCGCGGCGCCGTCGGCTCGAAGAGGGCGACGCCAGATCTCCACCGCCCATTCGCGGATCGCACGCGCAAATCCGCGCACCCCCACGACATGGTCTTCGTGCCAGACTTCGCGCGCGCCGTCGTCGCATCCGTAGTCGGGCGCGACGGGCCGCGCGGTGACCTCGTCACGGCCAGGGAACGCGATCGACAACACGCCCGCGACGAGCCCGGTCACGAACGTCGCGACCAGGCGAACCGCCGCCATGATCGGATCCAGCATGACCCAGGTGATGAGGACCGTGTCCACGTCGGATTCGGGCGTCGTGATGAGAAACGAGAGCGTCGCGGGGCGGCTCGCGCCCTTGCGTTTGAGGTCGATCGTCAGGGGAACCGTGCCGCACGAGCAGACGGGGAGCGGGATGCCGATGCCCGCGGCGGTGACCGCCGAGAGCAGGCCCTTGCCGCCCATCCAGCGCTCCACCGTGCGCCGCGAGATGAGCACGTGCAGCACGCCCGCGACCGCGAGGCCGAACAGGATGAACGGCGACGCCAGAAAGAGCGCGTTCCACGACTCGCGCGCAATGGATGCGATGATGCTCAAGCCTGTTCCCCGCCGCCCTAAAAGCGGCCATAGCTTGCCCGCCCGTTGCGATGGGTGTCAACCGAAATCCGTGGCCGGCTTTCGCATGGAAAAGGCGAAATTTCGGATCGCAACCGATACCGTGAGGATCGTCGCGTCGAAAACGGGACGCACAGGGGTATTGCGGGTGGAAATCGAGTTGCGCCATTTCCGTCGCGCGTCGAAATTGATAAACGGTCGATCTTCGGCAACTTGACTTGAAGTCGACCCCGAATATCATACGCCGTCATTTCTGCCCGATGGGCAAAAGCGAGGAGTCGAAATTGGGTAAGACCATTCTCATGGTTCTGCTGTGCGTATCCGTCGCCATCTTCGGATTCACGGTGGGACGATTCACGGACGTCGGAAACTTCGGCGGTAAGACCTTCCATCGCGGCCAGATGGTCAATCAGGGTCTTTCCAAGCTGAACGATCAGGAAAAGGAAGTCGCCACGCGGATCGTCCGCGGGACCGACGTGGTTGCGAAGAAGGTCGTCGAGTCCCTCGGACCGGCGGCCAAGGACGAGCAGAAGTTCAAGTCGATGATGGAGCAGTTCGACAAGGATCCCATGCGCGTGCTGCAAATGGCGGCGATGCGCGGCCAGAAGCCGCCGGCACAGGACGAGGATCCCAACAAGGTCTGGAAGGTCGAGCCCGGCAACGTGCCGACCAAGGGGCCCGAGAACGCGCCGATCACGCTCGTGGAATTCTCGGAATTCCAGTGCCCGTTCTGCGCACGCGGCTACAGCGTCATGCAGCAACTCGAAGAGAAGTACCCGGGCAAGATCCGCTTCCAGTTCGTCAGCAAGATCCTGCCGATGCACAAAAAGGCCCCCGGCGCGCACGCCGCGGCCTATGCCGCATGGGCGCAGAACAAGTTCTGGGAGTTTCACGATCTCGCGTTCCAGAACCAGAAGGACCTCGGCGACGAGAAGTATCTGGAGTGGGCGAAGCAGATCGGTCTCGACGTGACGAAGTTCAAGGCCGACATGGCGGTCGAAAAACACCAGGCCGAATTCGACCGCATGGAAAAAGTCTCCAACGATCTCGAAGTGCGCGGTACGCCGACGTTCTTCATCAACGGACGCAAGATCCGCGGCGCGCGCCCGCTCGAGGCCTTCACCGAGGTCATCGACAAGCTCCTCGCCGAGGGCTCCGGCGCTCCCGCCGCTCCGGCAGCGCCGCAAGGCTGAGCGACATCCTCCGAACGCACCGAAGGGCGCCGAACCGGCGCCCTTCGTCGTTTTCATCCGCGAAAACGCCCTGGCGTTACGACCACTCGGCCGCGATCAAGTCCCGCCACAACTTCGCGATGGCGTCTTCGAGTTCGGCGAGCGACCCATCGTTACGAATCACGTAATCGGCCCGTTCGATTCGCTCGTCGTCGCTCATCTGCGCATCCAGCACGCCGTCGATCTCCTCGGGCGGCCAACCCTTGGTCTGCCGCAGCCGGTCGGCCTGCGTCTCGCGCCCGCAGACGACCACGATGATCGCGTCGAGATCGAAGGGAGCCGGGCTTTCGAGCAGCAGCGCCGCCTCGACCACGCCCGCCGGTTTGCCGCGCGTCTCGAAGTCCTCGAGCGCGTGCATCACTCCCATATAGATGTAGGGGTGAACGATGCTCTCCAGACGCACCCGCTGAACAGGATCGGCGAAGACGATCGCCCGCATCGCGTCGCGGTCGAGCTCGCCCTGCTCCGTGAGCACGCCCGGGCCGAACGCGTCGCGGATTTCGCGCAGCCCTTCGGAGCCGGGCGCGACCACGTCGCGGGCGACCTGATCCGCATCCACAATCCCCGCTCCGCGCGCGTGCAGCAAACGGGCGACCGTGGATTTGCCCGAGGCGATGCCCCCCGTCAGACCGAAGCGCCGAAACGAACGTTCCATCACTGTTCGAACCCCAAATCCGTCGGATAGACGCGGCGATCATAGTCGGGACGCACCCGCCGCTCGCGAATCGCGCGCACGAAGTCGCGAACCGAATCGAGCGGCGCGGGAAACCGCGTCCAGACCGTCCCCCAGGTTTCGACCTCGTGGGCGTCGGAACCACCCGTACAGGCGACCTGAAAAACCTCGGCGATGTAGATGAGATTGCGAAAGTACGCCGGTTGAAGCATGCCTTCGAGAAACAGCGAGAGCATCTGGCCGTTGTAGATCTCGAGCCCATCGACGTGTGGGAGAATTTCGGCCACGCGACCCAGATTGGGGTCGGCGACGAGTCGCGCCGGATCGGAGAAATCCGCGCCGACGAGCGACACGCGCTGGCTGACGCACGGATGTGCCCAAACGAGGCACGTCCCGTCGTCGCGCCGAAGATCCCGGACCGAGCCGTCGAAGTCGATGAGCCCCTCCAGATACGCCATGTCCTCGGAGTACACGAGCACGTCGCCCTCGCGCGTATCGACCTCGATCGCGGGGATGACGAGCTTGTCGGGCAACTCGCGCTTGAGATGCCGCGCGGCCATCAGGTTGTGATGGTCGGTGCAGCAGATCGCGCGCGTCCCGGGATCGCGCCCCCGCTCGATCAAAAAGTCGACCGTGACCGAGGAACACTCGGAAAAGCGCGTGTGCAGGTGCGTGTCGACCCGGTATTCGTTCAAGCGGAAATCGCCCTCACGGCGTTCGGACGCCGGCTGGATTCGCGATTGTTGTGATCGGGCGCGGGCGTGTCAATTCGCCGCGGGCGTCGTGGCCGCATCCGCGCCCGGTTCCGGAATCGGCGTGCCGATCTCGGCCTGACGCTTTTTCCATACGCCATTGAAGTCGAGGATCTTCCACCCGGCCTCGACCTTCTTGAGAGAGAACGTCGCCGTCCGGTCGTCGGTGGGACCGAGCGCCACGACGATCTCGACGCCGCTTTCCGTCGTCGTCGCCTTGAGGGGACGCAGCGATGTCGGTTCGAGCGAAAGAAACGCGGCGAGCACCGCGGCCTTGGCTTTGGGATCGTCGAAGGCGTTTCGCAGGCGCTCGTGCGCGTCGAAATAGTCCTTCGCGCGCTGGGGCTCCTCGTCTTCCTTTTGCGCGGCGTCCTTGTACAGGGGATCGTCCACGATCTTGACGTCCGCGTAGAAGGCGGCGAGCGCGTCCTTGTAGGATTCGTCCACCTTCGCCGTGCACCCGATCATCGCAGCCGTAAGGACAACGCACACCGCCCAAACCGAAATTCTTGCCGTCATTCGTCCGATTCCTTGAATGAAAACGCTTTCATGATCTCCCGCGCCTCGTCTTCGCGTTCGGCCGCCACCATCACGCGCACACCCGTGAGCAGGCTCATCGGTTCGAGCGTCGCCGTGTGACGGTTCGCGATCGTCGCGGGAATTTCTTCGGATTGCAGCAGCGAGAGCAGGTGCTCGGCGCGGCCGAGATTGAGAGTACGATACACCTCGACCTGCCCTGTCGGCGGCTTGCGCGACACGGCCCCGGCGAGCGGGGCGCCCTCGCGTTGCCGGCGCGCGAAGGAGCCCAAAAACAGCGCGAGCAGCGAGACGAAGAGCCCCGCCGCGACGATCACATACGTCTTGTCCACGCGGCCCGTCGTATAGAGGTGGACCAGCGCCCCGATCATGAACACCGCGGCCATCACGAGCGGAAACGACACGCGAAAGAGCGGGTAGGAACCAGGAGCCGTCATCGGACCGGACGGTGTTTCGGTGGCAGCCATCGAGCCCGTCGTCTCATGCCGATCCGCGCCGCATGACGGGCAGATCCGCACCGAGGGCTCCGCCGCCTCGCCACAGACGACGCACTCCGCAAGCAACGCAGCGCCGCACGACGCGCAGCGATCGGCCGGTTCGTCCGTCTACGCGCCGCACTCGAAGCAGACCTGCCCCGACTGTTCGAGCCGCGATCCGGAAACGACGAACAACGCGCCGCAACGGTCGCAGATTGCGCGATCGGGTTCGCAGGGAGCGCCGCAGCGCGGACACGGGAGTTGAGGAGCGCGGCTCATGGCCCGGGATACTAGCACAAGTTCGCGGCGGGGTGAGGCGGCGGCGCGCGGTCGCTCATGCGCGATCGAGCACCATCCGGACCTTGGTCGACAGGGTTTGCGGTGTGTAGGGTTTGGCGATGAAGTCGAAATCGCGATCGACGACGCCGTGCAGCAGGACCACGTCCTCGGTGTAGCCCGACGTGAACAGCACCTTTGTATCCGGGTATTCGGCGAGCACCTTTTCGGCCAATTCGCGCCCGTTCATCCCCGGCATGACGACGTCGGTCACGAGCAGATCGATGGGTGCGCTCGACGTGGCGACGATCTCGAGCGCCTTGCGCCCATCGGGCGCGTCGAGCACGGTGTAACCCAGCCGCGACAGCACGCGGGCGGCGAGCTTGCGCACGCCCTCCTCGTCCTCGACCAGCAGCAGCGTTTCCGTTCCCGATGGCAATTCGTCCCTCGATTTGTCGAACGGCAAATCCAGCGCGCTTCCCTCGGCTCTCGGCAGGTAGATCCGAAACGTCGTCCCGCGACCGACCTCGGAATAGACGCGAATGTCGCCGCCCGCCTGCGTGACGACGCCGTAGGACGTCGCCAGACCAAGCCCGGTGCCCCGCCCAGCGGGCTTGGTCGTGAAGAATGGCTCGAAGAGGTGTTCCTTCACCTCGGGGTTCATGCCGTGGCCGGTATCGCTGACGATCAATAGCACGTAACGACCCGGCTTCACATGCGGTTGGATTCCGACCTGCTCGTCGTCCAATTCGACGTTGGTCGTTTCGATCATCAATGCGCCGCCCTTCGGCATGGCGTCCCGGGCGTTGACCGCCAGATTGACGATGACCTGCTCGAACTGCCCTGGATCGACCTTGACGAAGTCGAGATTCTCGTCCAGCCGCGTCGTGAGCCGGATGTCCTCTCCGAGCAGGCGACCGAGCATCTTTTTCAGGTTCGACACCAGATCGTTCATGTTCAGAATTCGGGGCTCGATGATCTGCTTGCGCGAAAACGCGAGCAACTGCCGGGTGAGATCCGCCGCGCTCGCCGCCGCCTGCCGCGCTTCCTGCAAGGGCTCGGTGAGTGGATCCTCGGGACGCAGGTCGCCAAGCGCCAGCGAGACGTTGCCGGTGATGGCGGTCAGGAGGTTGTTGAAGTCGTGGGCGACGCCGCCCGCAAGCCTTCCGATCGCCTCCATCTTCATCGCCTGGCGAAGCTGCGTCTGGAGCTTGGTGTTGTCGGCCTCGGCGCGCTTGCGATCGCTGATGTCCGTGTGCTGGATGATGACGTGCGCGAGTTTCCCCTCGGCGTCGAAGACGGGAAACGCCCAGTTGTGGTACCAGACCTGACGCTTGGCCTCGACCTCGATGTTCTGCGACTCGGCCGCGACGCCGATATCGAAATGGACCTCCCACTCGGCGGTTTCGCCTCGATGGAAAACGCGTTCCAGGTGACGAACGACGCCGGTGTTGCAGACCTCGCGGTCCTGAAAAATGTTGTAGACGCGGCCTTCGATGTGCTCGGGTTTGACCCCGAAAATCCGACTGAGCTGTGGGTTCACGCGCTCGCACCAGCCGTCGCGGTCGAGGATCTGCGTGCTGATCGACGATTGCAGGAACATCTGCTCGAAATAGTTTTTCTGTTCGCGAAGCTCCGCCTCGTTGCTCAGACGACGCGTGATGTCCTGCGCGGTGAAAAGAAGTCCCTGCGCGGGATTTTGGGGCGAAATGGACGTTCTCCGATAAGATACCGGAACCACCGAACCGTCCCGACGCGCAAATTTCGTTTCGCTGTGCGCGATGCCGCCGTCGCGCAGCGCCGTTTCGGCCTCGTTCATGACCCGGGCGTATTCGCCATCATCGACGAACAGGCAGCTCTCGGTCCTGCCGATCAGATCCGCCGCCTCGCGACCCGCGAGGTCGCAGAGCCGGTCGTTGACCTCGGTAATGACGCGCCCCACGCTCGCCCCGATGCCGATCGGCGCCGCGCGGAACAGGCTCGCGATCCGCTCCTCGTTCGTCGCCGACCGCTGCTCGGTGAGCCAACGGGCGAGCGCGTTGGCGGTGATCCCGCCGAAGGCGTGAAGTTCGTCGTTCGGTGGACGCGGGACGCTGGAGGGCGCGCCCATGAGCACCGTGCCGATCACGTCTTCTTCGGTTCGCAGCGCGACGCCCACCATCCATTCCACGCCCAGATGATGCTCGATCCCGCCTGCGATCTCCTCCGCGATTCCGCCGAAGGTGACTTCGACCAGCGTTTTCCCATCGGCGATCGCCTCGGCGGATAATTGGCGGTACAGATCGTCGCTCGCCGGGATGTGCATGCCCTCGATCGGACGGCCGAGCGCTTTCACGACGCTTTGCCGGATTTCGTCATCGAGCGACGTCCGACGCACCACGAGCGAATGCGTCGCTGCGTCGTAAGTGGAGACCGCCGCCGAGCTCACACCGAAAATTTCGACGATCTTTCGCGCCACCGTCTCGAAGATGTCGGCCCAATATGGCACGGCGGCGAGCTCGGCCGAATATCGACTCAGGGCGGAGAGCACCTCGCTCTTTCGGCGAAGGCTTTCCTGCGCCAGACGCCGATCGGTGATGTCGCGCGAACGACCTTGAAAACCGACGACGTTGCCCTGCTCGTCGCGCATGTCGCGGATCGACGACTCGACCCACACGGTGGATCCGTCCTTGCGGTAGAGCTCGACTTCCACCACGATCTCGCCTCGGCGTTCCGACTCGGGCTTGGCGGCTTCGTCCGCAAAGATTTGCGCGACGGTCTCCAGCGACGCGGGCGTCAGCGCCTTTTCCGTGGTCCGGCGATTCGCCTCGTCGGGCGTGAGGCCGAGAACTCGCTCCACGGACGGGCTGTGGTAAACTCCGGTCCCATCCAGCCGGGTCATCCAGACGATGTCGTTCGCGTTCTCGGCGAGAAACCGGTAGCGGGCTTCGCTTTCGCGCAGAGCACGCTCGGATTCCGACGTCCACCCGTTCTCCATATCCTCCCGGGCGTTCGATACCAGATGGCGCGTCTGCTCGAGTTTGCCGTCCACCGAACGCACGTACGCCAGAATGAGAATCCCCACGAACCACGTGAGCAGGTGGGAGATCCATCCCAGCACCGGCTGCGCGGTCCAGAATGCCAGGTACTGCGTATGAAAGAAGACGGACGCGCCGAGTGACGCGGTCCAAAGCAGCGCGAGCAGCGTCCATGTCCTTCGATCGCGCACCGATTCGGGTCCTTTGTTTGCCGGGTGGGCACCGAACCTCGTGAATGAGGTTCCCTCGCGGGTTCAATCATGCATCGGAAGCGGGAGACCAAACCATGAATATTCAAGGAGGATACCTCAAAATGCTGGCGAATGATGAATTCACCATTCGTTAGCCAAGAAAGCGGCCGGAGACCGGCCGCGGAACGAGTCCGCGGTGCGATCCCCGGCCGATGTGCGACCGGATCGGAAGTGTCGGCCTAGATGTCGAAGTACAGCATAAACTCGTAAGGCGTGGGACGCAGACGGATCTGGTCCACTTCCTTCTCCATCTTGTACTCGATCCACGTGTCGATCACGTCGGGCGTGAAGACGTCGCCGGCGAGCAGGAACTCGTGGTCGGCCTTCAGGCAGTCGAGCGCGGCGGCGAGATCGGCCGGGGTCTTCGGCACATCGGCGAGTTCCTCGGGCGAAAGGCCGTAGATGTCGCGGTCGAGCGGCTGACCCGGATCGATGCGGTTCTTCACACCGTCGAGGCCGGCCATGAGCAGCGCCGAGAACGCGAGGTAGCCGTTGCACGACGGATCGGGGAAGCGGCACTCCATGCGCTTGGATTTCGGCGAGTCGCTGTACATCGGGATGCGCAGGGCCGCCGAGCGATTGCGGCTGCTGTACGCGATGTTCATCGGCGCCTCATAACCCGGCACCAGACGGCGGTAGCTGTTGGTGGTCGGGTTCGTGAACGCGCACAGGGCCTGGGCGTGCTTGATGATGCCGCCCATGAAGAACATCGCCATCTCGGACAGGCCGCCGTAGCGGTCGCCGGCGAACAGGGGCTTGCCGGCCTTCCACAGGCTGATGTGCGTGTGCATGCCGGAGCCGTTGTCGCCGAAGAGGGGCTTGGGCATGAAGGTCACGGTGCGGCCGTGGCGATAGGCGACGTTCTTGAGCACGTACTTGAACCACATGAGCTGATCGGCCATGCGGACGAGCGGCGCGAAGCGCATGTCGATTTCGGCCTGACCCGCCGTCGCGACCTCGTGGTGCTGGGCCTCGATCTCGATGCCGAGCTTGATGAGCTCGAGCGCCATCTCGGAGCGCAGGTCGACGAACTTGTCGCTCGGCGCAACCGGGAAGTAGCCCTCTTTGAGGCGCGGCTTGTAACCCAGGTTCGGGTTCTCGACGCGACCGGTGTTCCACGTGCCCTCGATCGAATCGAGATAGTAGTAGCCGCTGTTCATCGTCTGGTCGTAGCGGACGTCGTCGAAGATGAAGAACTCGGCCTCGGGACCGATGAAAGCGGTGTCGGCGAGACCCGTCGCCTTGACGTACGCCTCGGCCTTGCGGGCGATGTTGCGCGGATCGCGCGAGTAGTCCTCGTGCGTCAGCGGGTCGACGATGTTGCAGATCAGCGAGAGCGTCGGGTACTTCGTGAACGGGTCCATGACCGCCGTGTCCGAATCCGGAATCACCAGCATGTCGGACGCGTGGATGGGCTGCCAACCGCGGATCGAGCTGCCGTCGAAGCCGAAGCCCTCTTCGAAGCTCGATTCCTTGAGCTGCTCCAGCGGCACCGTGAAGTGCTGCCACATGCCCGGGAAATCCATGAACTTCAGATCCACCATCACCGCACTGTGCTTCTTCGCGTAATCCAGAACCTCTTTCGGCGTCATGCGTCCTCCTCCCTTCGGGGTGTGTGTTCGTTCCTTGCCGCCATTTCGCATCGCGGCCCGCGCCGCGTTCGTCCTCTCGCGTCAGATCGCGTCGTCGCCCCGCTCCCGTGTACGGATACGCACCGCGTCGTCGACGGGCAGCACGAAAATCTTGCCGTCGCCGATCTTGCCGGTGTGCGCCGTTTCGCAGATGAGCTCGACGATCAGGTTTACCTTGTCGTCGGGCACGACCATTTCGAGTTTGAGCTTGGGCAAGAAGTCCACCACGTACTCCGCCCCGCGATACAGCGGGCTGTGGCCCTTTTGCCGCCCCGATCCCCGCACCTCGGTCACCGTGAGCCCGAAGGTGTCGGCGCGCTGAAGCGCGTCGACCACATCGTCGAGCTTGAACGGTTTGATGATCGCCTCGATCTTCTTCATCGCCGTTTCGCCTCACACATCACGTGTTGACCAGATAGTGGTCGAGTTCCCAGGGATGCACCTGCCGAATATACGATTCCCATTCCTCGCTGCGCGCGCGGATGACCGTTCGCGAGATCACCTCGCCCATCACGCCGAAGAGATAACGATCCTTGCGAAACGCCTCGACCGCCTCGCCCAGGTTCGCGGGCAGCGGTTGCACGCGCAGCCGCCCCGCCTCGCGACCCGAGAGCCGCTGGATGTCCTTGTCGATCGGCTCGCCCGGCGCGATCTTGCGCTCGACGCCGTCGAGCCCCGCCGCCAAGACCGCCGCGATTGAAAGATAGGGATTGCAGCTCGGGTCCGGCGCGCGCACCTCGACGGCGGTCGGCCCGTCGGCTCGATGGGGAACGCGAACGTAGGGCTCGACGTTGGAGTACGACCAGTAAACGTGCGTCGGGGCTTCGTGGCCGGGCACGAGGCGCTTGTAGCTGTTGACCAGCGGATTGAGCAGCAGGCACATGCCGTCGGCGTGTTCCAGCAGTCCGCCGATGAAGTGCTGAGCGACGGCGGACAGCCGCCCGCGTTCGAACGCGAACACGTCCTCGCCGTTCGAGCGCGCCGTCAGTTCCAGATGCAGGCCCGAACCGGCCAACTCGAATCGCGGTTTGGGCATGAACGTCGCGATCAAGCCGTGGTCCTTCGCGAGCGCCTTCGCCACATAACGCAGGGTCACGATCGCGTCGGCGCACTCCAGCGGCGGCATCGGCATGAGGCCCAGTTCGTGCTGGCCGGGCGCGATCTCGTGATGCGCGTGCCGCACCGCGACGCCGAATTTTTCGAGCGCCGAAACCACATCGCGCCGAAACGCCTGCCCCGGCTCGTCGGGCGCGAAGTCGAGATAGCCGGAGACGTCGTGCGTGCTGAGGGTCGGCTCACCGTTGCCGTTGCGCCGGAAGATGAAGAACTCGACCTCGGGCGCGATCAACACGTCGAGCCCCTTCGCGCTCACCTTGCGCGCGACGTCGCGAAGCACCTGCCGCGGGCAGTTGCCGTCGGGCTTGCCGTCGGCTTGGGCGAGATCGGCGATCATCCGCGCACCGCGAAACCCGCCGTCCATGAACGGCAACACGGCGAAGGTGTCCAAGTCGGGACGCAATCGACCGTCCACCTCTTTCGAGCGGAAACGGCCCACGATGGCGCTGGCGTCGAGCGCGAGCGACTCGAAGAGCACCTGGTCGATGCGGCTGCCGCCGACCTCGATGCCCTTGAGATGCCCGAGCACGTCCGTGAACTGCACCAGCAGGTACTGGACGTTCGACTCGGAGATGATCCGTTTGATCTCCCGGGGTTCCACCGCTCACCCAACTTGCAAATTGCGGGCCCGGTTTAGCCGCTTCGCCCTGGGCCGTCAAGAGATATCTGACGATTCAGCAAATTTTCGATTGCAGACCGTCGGAATTTTCGATGATTCGTCATTTTTGTCGAATTATTCCTGCGCGACATGCATTTTTCCACCGTCACCATGCTGTGACGAACGGATAAACGAGCCCGATCAACGGGCCAAGCTTTGACCCGCCGCGTCAAATATCGTCTGATTTCGCGAGGTTATGCGCCGAGCACAGGAGCTGGAGGTTTTTGGAGTCGTTTCCACCACCCCGGACGACCGGGACGATGTGGTCGAAGTGCAGGTCGCGCGTCGATCCGCAGATCACGCACCGCCCCCCATCGCGGTTCCAGACCCTCACGCGCACGTCGGGCGAAATGTATCGAGGGTTCGCCGCTTCGCCCGACTCGCGTCCCGCCGCTCCAAAACGACGGAGTTTGAATCGCACGACCAAACGCCGTCCGTCCGATTCGCGCCAGGCATCGACGAGCCGGTATTCTCCCAGGTCCATCCACACGCCGCCACGGATTTTGCGGTAGATCTGGACCGGCATTGCGGGTGATGTGCCGTCGCGATACGAGGCTGCGGCGTCGAAAAGCACGCCGTTCGCCGTCCGTTTGCCGCCGACCGTATCGAGCGGCTGATCCATCAACTGCGGATATGGGCGCTTCGGCGAGCGCATCGCGTTATGCCCCTCGTAGATCAATATCTCGGCGCGCTCCTCGACCATATCGGCGTAGACGTTCTTCTTGCCGGGACTGATGAGCAGCACCGGGCGGCCACGCGGAGTGCGTGCGTACATCCCCCGCTGAAGGTAGATCCCTTCGCGGCGGCACATCTGCTCGAAGGTGAGCGCGTCCATCGCCGAGGCGCCCCCGCGTAGCGACTTGTTAAGCGCGTTCCGGGCCGACCGTGAAGCGGTCGTGGCCCCAAATCCATTGATCGGGCCAGGTCTCGATCACGGCCTGCCAGCGCGAATTGATCGTCTGCGTGAGTTCGCGGACCGCCTCGTCGCTCGCGTCGCCGTTTGCTGGCGGTCGCGGAAGCGCCGGTTCGATGACCAAGCGATGCCGCCCGGGCGCGATGCGCAGCGAGTAACACACATGCACGGGAATTCCGTTCGCGACGGCGAGCCCGGCGGGTGTGCGGTCTGTGGCCACGTGGCGGTCGAAGAAGCGCACCAGCATCGCGCGCTCGCGCGGCACGGCGCGATCGATCGACCACGCGACGCACCCGTTTTTCTCCAGCCACACCGGTGCGGAATCCGCCGCTTCCTGGGCCGTCCACGTTCCGACGCCGAATCGCGCGCGCACGCGACGCACCCAATACCACAAGACCTTGTCGCCGAGTCGGCGGTCCACCAGCGCGATCGGAAGACCCTTGGCCGAGAGCGCCCACAGGCCGAGGTCGATCGAGCCAATGTGCCCGCAAATCAAGATCGCGCCCTTGCCATTTGCAAGCGACGCGCGCAAGGCGTCTTCGCCGATCATCTCGATGTTCTTTTCGAGCCATGCGCCGTCGATTTTTTTCGAGCGCAGATAGTCCGTCGCGTTGCGACCACGATTTTCCGCCGAGCGCCGCGCGATTTCGGCGATCTCGGGCCGGGTTCGTTCCTTGCCGAGCGCGATTTCGAGGTTCTGCGCGGCAAGGCGCGAGCGCCGCGGCGAGAGCGAGTACGACACGCGGCCGAGCCAGCCCCCCAGTGCGTCGGCCGTGTTCCATGAAACGGCGCATGCTGCGCGGGTCGCGAGCCGAATCGCCCCGGACTTCCACGCGGAGCCGGGCGGCGACGGCGGCGCGGGCCGCAGGTGCTCGGGCTCGCCGGGCGGTCGTTTCTTCCAGCGTTCGTGCATCCACACCCACTGGTCGGGAAATCGCCGAATGTGCTCCGAAATGCGGTCATTGAAGATCCGCGTCGCCTCGGCCACGTCGGCGTTCGCGTCGCCCGTGCGCGGCAGATCGATCGGCGGGCTCATTTCAATCACGAGTCCGCCGTCGGGCTCGCGGTGATTGAAGAACGTGAGAACGGGAGTGTTCAGCGTGTACGCCAGGAACGCGGGGCCCGTGGGCGTGTGGGCCAGCGGCCCCAGAAACGGCGCGAAGACCCCGCGCACCCGCGTGTCCTGATCCATCAGGATGGCAATGAGGCCGTTTCGCGCGACGACGTCGGCGATCTCCTTCATCGCGTCGCCGCCGCCGCGCGCGATGGGAATGTAGCCGTATTTGCGCCGGTGGTCGTTGAGCATTTCGTCGATGCGCTCGTCGTAGAGCGAACGCACGATTTCGTTCATCGGGTATCCCACGTGCGCGACGTGCGCGGCCATGAGTTCCCAGTTCCCGACATGGGCCGTCATCATCAGCGCGCCGCGTCCCTCGCGCAGCGCGGCGTCGAGGTGCTCGCGGCCCTCGATGCGACAGTAGGGCACGGGAGGAACCTTGCCCGCGAAGATCTCCTCGAAATGAAACAGCTCGAAGAATCCGCGGCCGAAGTACTCGAACGACGCGCGCCCCGTCGCCACGCGCCATTCGGGCGACGAATCGGGGAACGCGATCTTGAGGTGGCGCAGCACCTTGGCGCGGTCGCGGCGTAGGACGACGAAAGCGGCCCGGCCGAGGGCGCGCCCGATGCGGATGCCGATGCGCAGAGGGATCGCGGTCGCGAGCGCGATGAGGCCGCGCGCCGCGTGGAAGATGAGGTCGTTTTTCAGGCGCTTGCGTAGAGTACGTTTTGACGAGACGGTCATTCCCGCAGCTTTTCGTGAACAAAGGCGATCACGTCGCCAACCCGCTCCCAGCCTTCGTAATCTTCCTCGGTCACCTCGATGTCGAATTCCTCGGCGACCGACGAGGCGATCTCCTCCAGGTCGTTGGGATCCGCGTCCAGGTCGTCGGTGAGAAACTGCGTGTCGTCGAGGTCGTCCGCGTCCATCTCGAGCTGATCCGCCACGAGGGCGATCACCTTCTCCTCAATCGTCATCGTCATCGGCGTTCCCCCGTTCGCCGGCTAAGGGATCTGGAGAGCCTTCGTCAGATAGTCGATGACGTCCGCGACGGTGCGGATCTTTTCGATATCCGACTCGGGGATTTCGTCCAGATCGAACTCCTGCTCCACGCCCATCACCAGTTCGACGACCATCAGGCTGTCGGCCCCGAGATCC
>CAZPJD010000196.1:0-20138 GCA_964586775.1 uncultured bacterium
CCGAGTCCGCCGTCGGACATGTTGGGGAAGATGTAAACGCCACGCACCGCGTCGAGTTCGTGAATGCGTTGATTGAGCTTGACGTTTTCAAAGATGCCGCCCGCGAGCACAACGTCGGGCACGCCCGTCTTGCGGACCCAATGGTCCACAAACGCGCCCATCTGAACCTCGAGGTTCTTCTGGCAACCGGCCGCGATCAATTCCCGGGAATAATGCCCGATTTTCCCGAAGAATCCGTATCGTTTCAAACCGGGATGCCAAAAACGAAAGGAATTGAAGCCCGGCCCACGAAAGTGCGCGGCGCGCTCGAAGTCGGGCCGGAGCACCTCGGCATCACCGTACGCGGCGAGGCCGGTCACCTTCCCCTCGTGCCGATTGGGAATGAAACCGAGCAGTTCGGTGACGCGCGAGTAATACGGGTTGAACGCGCTGCGCCCATCCTGCGCCCAGATCCTCTCGATGCGCCCTTCGCTCCCCACCCCCACCGTGACCGACACGCCGTCACCCATCGCGTCCGCGGTGATGACGGTCGCGCGCTCGAACGGCGACGTGAGATACGCCGAATACGCGTGCGCGGTGTGGTGATCGAGCAGGTGGATCTCGCACGCGAATCCGCGCTTCGCGAACTGCCTTCCGAAGAGCGCGCGCGTGAGCAGCGTTTCGATCCGCGTGGCGAGGCGAGAGTTGCGCACGAGGATCTGATAGTAGATGTACAGGTCGAAGAGCAGGCCGAACTGACTGGCGCGGCGTTTGATGAACTGGTGAAACGGGCGCAGCGCGCGTAGCAGAAAAATCGGCGTGAACACGCTGCCGACCACGACGAGGTCGATTTCGCGGGGCGCGAGCCCCTCCATGCGTAAGACCTCGTCGATCGCGCCCCACGGAAACGCCAGCGAGTTTTTCTCGCGGTCGATGCGTTCCTCGTTGACCGCCGCGACGAGCCGCCCGTTTCGGACCAAGGCCGCGCCCGATCCGTGGTTGTCGGAGATGCCGAGGATATTCATGCCGAACGATCCGCGCCGATCCGGCCGATTCGCGCCGGTTGCGCGCGGTTCGCAACTCCCGCCGGGGTGGAACAGGATTTTATATCAGCGCGCTTCACGGTTGGCCAGAATCGCGCGTCGCTCAGGCGACGGGCTCCCCGACGCCGCGCGCCCACTCGATCGTGCGCCGCAGTCCTTCCTCGAAGCCGATGCGCGGCTTCCAACCGAGGATTTCGGCCGCCTTGCGGATGTCGGCCCGCGTGTGGTCCTGATCGCCCGGTCGTCTGGGCTCGAAGACGCGCGGGTACGCATCGGCGTCGAGCCCGAGCGCGCGGCACACGTGCGTGACGAGGTCGCGCACGGCGATGCCCTGTCCCGATCCCAGGTTGAGGACTTCGCCCGAGGCCGCCCCCGGCAGCGCGGCCGACGCCCACGCGCGCGTCACGTCGTCGATGTAGACGAAGTCGCGCGATTGCGCGCCGTCGGCATGAATGACGCACGGTTCGCCGCGCAGCACGTGACCGATGAAGATCGCGAGAACGCCCTGATAAGGGTTCGTCAGGCTCTGGCCGGGGCCGTACACGTTGAACATGCGAAAGACGGTGGCGTCGAAGGGCGTGGCCAGATCGCGGCGCATGGCGGTCGCGAGCACGAACCGCTCGGCCGCCATCTTGCCGATGCCGTAGTACGAGATCGGCGCGAG
Source organism: uncultured bacterium (assembly GCA_964586775.1). Classification (GTDB taxonomy): domain Bacteria; phylum Lernaellota; class Lernaellaia; order JACKCT01; family JACKCT01; genus JADLEX01. Next base: position 1,687 of record CAZPJD010000196.1, read on the forward strand.
CGGCGCGTCCTCGGCCACCGGCAGCGTCGCCATGGGACCGTAGGCCGTCATCGATCCCGCGTACACGAGCTTGGGCACGCGGCGCAGCAGGCACATCTCGACGACGTTGATCGTGCCGACGACGTTCACTTCGAGGTCGAGCTGCGGACGGTCAAAGCTCTTGATGTTGCTCGCCTGCCCCGCGATGTGAAAAACGGCGTCGGGCCCATCGGCGAACGCCTCGCGCAGGTCGTCCTGAGCGCGCACGTCGCCCTTCACGTAGCGGCATTCGGTGGGTACGTCCTCGCGCCGCCCGGTGCTCTCGTTGTCGATGACCGTCACGGCCCAGCCCTCGCTGAGCATGCGCCGCGCGAGATGGTGGCCGATGAAACCCGCGCCGCCGGTGATGAGCACGCGCCGTGTCATCGCGCCTCGCCCCGCACCACGAAGCGGACGAGGTGTTCGCGCTCCTCGGCGCCAAGCGCCGTGAAGCGCGCGTGTTCGTTCTCGTTGTGCATCAGGTTGTCGCAGGTGCGGTGGCAACCGATCTCGGCGAAATACGGATGCGACTTTTTCTCGCGAAGCGCCATGCGTCGAAATTCCCGGTAGCGATGATCGGCCCAGATCTCGGTGAAGGTCTGTTTATGCAGGTTCCCCATCGGCTTGTCCACGCCGCGGCAGCACGGAACGACTTGGCCGTCGGGCGTGATGCGGCAGAACGTCCAGCCGACGTAACAGGGAATCGCGTCCACCGCGTGTGCGTCGTAGTCGCCGCGCGTCGCGCCGATGCTCTCCAGCCGGCGCATCAGGCCGTGGTAGTTGTCGAGCACGAAGGGCACGGCCCGAGTGCGGTTGAGTTCGTCCACGCGCGTCTTCACCTCGGCCAGGTGCTCGCGCAGCACGCGAATGTGCGGCGGCGTCAGCAATAGGCCGTCGGTGCGCGGCGCGACGGAATCCACGAGCGCGAAGTAGATGCCGTCCGCGCCGCACCGCACCGCGAAGTGGTACATCTCGCGCGTCTCGACGTAGTTCATCGAGAACAGCACGTTGGCGATGTACAGCCGCGCGTGCGCCGGTTTCGACGCCGTGAACTCCTTGAGCAGCGCCTCGATCTTCTCGAACGTGCGCGCGGTTTTTTTCGGATGGCTGCGCGCGTACATGTCCGGCGTTCCCGCCCAGATGCTCGCCGTAACTTCATCCACGCCGATCTCCGACATGCGGCGAACCTTCTCCGACGTCAGCGCGGTGAAGTTCGTCGTCACGCACGCGATCATGCCCCGCGATTTGACGTGCTCGAGAAACTCGATCATCTGCGGATGCACGAAGGGTTCGCCTCCGCCCGTGAATCGCACGCGCCGCGTGCCGAGATCCGCGAGTTCGTCGATCGTCCGGTGCATCAACTCGGGCGGCATCTGCTGCCGGAACCAATCCTCGGGCGGCGCGGCGTCGCCGAGAAGCGGCGAATAGGTCCAGCACGCAAGGCAGTTGTTGTCGCAGCGATTGGTCGGGTCGATGACGACCTGCTCGGGTCCGACAAACGCGCGCTCGCCGTCGAGAATGCCCGCGATGTCGCGGTGATCGTACAGAAACATCTCGAAGGGATCGGTCGGCCGCCGCGGATCGTGCGCCCGCCCGTTTCCGTTGCCCGCGTACGCCCCCGGCAATTCGTCGGGGCGCGACGACGATTCCGCGGCCGCGCGTTCGTAGTCGTCCGGCGACGCGGCGTGGACATCGAAGTGATACTCTAGTCCGCCCCTCGCCGCGATCGGCAGATGCGCGACATGCCGGCCGCCGCCGACGTGACGCATCCGCGTTCTCTCGAAATCGCGATCGCCCGGCCCCTTCCACAAGATGTCCACGAATCGCGTGAAGGGCAGCGGGTCGAGATACTCGATTTCGACGAGTCCCTGTTCGAGCTGCTCGACGAACGCGGCGCACTCGGCATCGCGATCGGGTCCCAGAAACGCGCTGCCCATGCGAAACACCGCGCCGTCGCGGCAATCGCCGAGCACGTGATCGCCGAAGAGCGCGAACCCAAGGGCGAGGCCGTCGTCCGACGCGGCGGGCTGGATGAAGATGCGCTCGAACCCCGCCTCGCGCAGCACGACGCCGTTGCCGACCGAGTTGAGCGCCACGCCCCCCGCGAGCACGAGGTTTTTCATCCCGCTGACGGCGCGCAGATGCTTCGCGACGTGCACCATCGCCTCTTCGAGTCGCGCCTGCGCGGCGTGCGCGAAGTCCATGTGCCGCTGCGTGATCGGGTCGAAGAACTTTCGTCCGGGCCCGAAGGTTTTCAGGAACCGCGTCGAAAGCCTGCGCATCGACACCGGATCGTCGAGCACGTAACGGTCCTGCCAGAAGTGCATCATCTCGGAATCGATGCGGATGTGACCCTCGTCTTCGAGCCGGATCACCTCGCGCATCGCATCCAGCATCGGGCCGGGCTTACCGTAACTGGCGAGGCCCATGAAGTGCCCCTCTTCCATGTCGAGGAAGTGGCTGCAAAGCGCATAGAAATACCCGAGCGACGACTGCGCGAAGTCGTCCCACAGCTCCATCATCGGTTCGCCGCGCCTGGCTGTTCCCGCGGTCAGGCTCTCGGCCGGATAGTTGCGCGCCTCGCCGCCCGGCAGCGCGGCGAGCAAATCCGCGAGATACGGGTGCGCGTGCGCGGCGCGAAATCCGCGCGCCATGAAATCGGTTTCGCGCGCCGTCATGCTCCAGTACGCCTTGCCGGTTTCCGAATCCGCGATCGGCGCGATGCCGCCGGACGCGTCGATCGTCAGAAACGCCGCCTCGTCGAACGGGCTCGGCAAAAACGCGCTCGCCGTGTGGCCGACGTGGTGCGTGATCTGATAGATGCGCGACGGATCGGGAAAGTCGGGAAAGACCGGCACGGGCGCGTGGTCGGGCGCAAAATAATGATCGGTGTCGCAAAAGATCGCCGCCACGTCGGCGAGTCGAATCCCCGCCTCGGCCAGCACTGCCGTGAGCGCGCGGCGGATGGAATTGCGGCGGTCGCCCTTGCGCACGCGGCACAGGCGCTCCTCGTTGACGCACGCCACGAGCGCGCCGTCGCGCAGCAGACACACGGAGCTGTCGTGGTCGGAGACGACCGCGCCGATGACGTAGCGCGGCGTCATCGCGCGTCCTCGGGGCGGATCTTGTGCAGCACGCACGACCCGATCACCACCGCGTCGAGCTCCGTCTGCGCGAAGCACGCGAAGGCGTCGATCGGCTTTTCGACGATCGGCTCGCCGTGGTCGTTGAAGCTCGTGTTCAGGATCATCGGCACGCCGGTGAGGCGGTCGAACGCTTCGACCACGCGATAGACGCGCGGCGAATCCTCGACGCGGATCGTCTGCACGCGGGCGGTGCCGTCGACATGCGTGATCGAGGGGACGAGTGCGCGCTTGTCCGCGTGCACGCCACCGACGAGCAGCATGTGCGGGCTTTCGATGCCGAGGTCGAACCACTCCGGCGCGCGGTCGGCGAGCACGATCGGCGCGAAGGGGCGAAACCACTGGCGGTGTTTGACGCGATCATTCAGGTGATCGCGCATGCCTTCCCAGCGCGGATCGGCGAAGATCGAGCGATGGCCCAGCGCGCGCGGGCCGAACTCGCCGCGTCCCCAAAACACGCCGACGATGCGCCGATCGGCGATCAGGCGCGCAATCTCGTCCTCGAGACGCTCGGGGCGCTCGACGCGAAACGCCGGCCAGCCGACCTTCCATCGCCGGCCCTCGCGATCGTCGTGGTAAACGAAGTCGTTCATGCGCGCGTCAGACGGCGGACGGCTTCAGGTACTGCCCCGTCGCGCGCAGGTAGAGCTGCGCGGCCTTCAGAACGGCGAGTTTGTACCAGGGCATGGCCTGCATGCGTCCCCACAGGTGTTCGTTGCGGCCGAGATCGTCGCACGACTTGTAGCAGCCGCATTTCGCGTCGGGATCGTTGCCGATGTTCGAGAACCATGGATCGGACTTCGTGAAGACGTTGGTTTTCTTGCGGAACTCGACCTGATGACGACTCGTCCAGATGTCGAGGAACCGCCGCTCGTGCACGCTGCCGTGGGGGATGCGGTGCGATTTGAGGCACCCGTTTACGTTGCCGTTGGCCAGCAGGCGCGAAAAGCTCCAGCCCACGGTGCATGGCATCGCGTCGATCACGAGGCGGTCGTGCTCGCCCACGGTGGTGTGCTCGCCCGAGACGCGCCGCAGGAACTGGTCGTAGAGGTAGAGCTGAACGCGCGCTTCCTTTTCGTCGTCCACGATCCATCGACGCACCCTCTGCGCCTCTTCGTAGAGCCACCGCTGCTGCTCGCTATTGAGCAGCAGCGAATCGGTGCGCCCGGGCATCGTGTCCACGACCGTGAACTCCACGCTCTCGGACTTCGTGTCGATCGCGAAATCGACCATCGCCTTGAACTCGTGAAAGTTCAGGTTGGTCAGCACGTTATAGGTCTTGATAAAGGGGACCGTGTCCTTGACCTCGTTGAGATAGGTCAGCGACTCCCGCAGATCCCAATACGATTCCTCGGTCTTGTTGGGGTGCGTGAGCACGTAGGTCTCCGGGCTCGCGGCCCACACCGAGACGGTCATGAAGTCGACCTTCATGCGGGCGAGCTCGTGCGCGACCTTCTTCCCCACGTTCAGGAAGCTCGTGTTGATGTTGCAGATGAGTCCTTTTTCCTTGATCCGCTCGCAAAGCGGCAGGATCTTGGGATAGGCCATCGGCTCGCCGCCGCCCGCGATGTAGATCTCCTTGGTGCCCATCCGCACGAGGTCGTCGAGCACGTCGCAGAGCACGTCGAAGTCCAGACGTTGCTTCTGCTCCTCCACCGGCATCGTCTTGTCGACCAGCAGCGGCGAGCGGCACCAGCACGCGATGCAGTCGTGCGGGCAGGTGTCGGTGGGATCGAACTGAACCGTGTGCGGTCCGACGAACGCCACGCGCCCGTCGAGCACGCCCGCGATGTCGAGGTTGCCCTCGACAAACCGGCGCAGCGGCGACAGCGGGCCAAGGTGATAGTGCGGGGGCTTGGGCGGATTCGGCACCCAGGGACGCCGTTCTTTCTTGCCGGTCATGAGCGCGGCGGGTTTCGCCAAACCGTTCGTCCCGTGCCCGTTGCCATTTCCGTTGCCGTTTTTTCGCTCATGCGTTTCGGACAGCGGACGGGGTTCGGCGAACGGCGCGTCCTCCGGGATGACTAAAACGACATCGGACACGGCGGTCAACAGCCCACCGCTCGCACTCGCCGTCGATCCTCCCGAGATGAACTGCACGCGCGAGTACCCACCCTCGGGTGCGGCGTGCATGCCGGCGCCGTTCGCGCCGGCCGATCCGGCGCCGATGGTCGTCACGACCGGCGAAGCGTCGGGCGTCGCCGCCATCGGCTCCGCCGGTTTCGCCGAGCGCGTCAGTGGCTTCTCGGCGGACTTCGGCGTCAGGTATTTGCTCTTGTGAATCGGGCGTGGCGGTCCAGAGGGCTGCACGAAAAACGGCGTGCGGGCCTGACCCTTCTCCACCTTCCAGTTCAGCCAGCGCGATTCGTCGAGAATCATCTCGTATGCGGTCAGCAGGTTTTGCGCCGTCGCGCCCCAGTTGAATTCGTCCTCGGCGCGACGCCGGGCCTTGGCCGACAGGCGCTTGCGCAGATCCTCGTCGTCGAGCAGCCGGATGATGCCCTCGGCCAACGCGGCGGGGTCGCCCGGGGGGACGAGAATGCCCGCGTCGCCGATCATGCGCGGCACCTCGCCCACGCGGCTCGCGACGATGGCCTTGCCCGCCGCGAGATACTCGCAAACCTTGAGCGGCGACTTGGTCGCCACTTGCGCCGTATCGGCGAAACACGCCACCGCCACGTCCGCCGCGGCGACGTACTCTGGCACCACGTCGTGGTCCACCGCGCCGGTGAAGATCACGTGGTGGCCCACGCCGATCGTCTCCGCGAGTTGGAAGAGCTCGCCGAACCGCTCGCCGCCGCCGACGACCATGAAGTTTGGCGCGCGCCCGCTGTCGAGGACGATCTTGACCGCCTGCAGGAAAAGTTCGAGGTATTGCGCCCCGTGAAGCTGGCCGAGGTAAAGGACCGTCGGCCCCTCGATGTGGTGCTCCGCACGCACCCGCGAGCCGTCGTTTTCCGGTTTGAATCGCTCCAGATCACCGCCCACGTGTCCATCGAAAAGGCGATTGTCGGGGACGCCGAGGTCGATCGCCATGCGGCGCAGGGCCTCGGACGCGACGCTCACGGAATCGCACAGGCGCGGCAGCATGCGCTCGAAGACACGGATGCCCGTGCCGACGAGGCGGTTCATCGGGTTGTAATTGTAGATGCCCCACTCCCAGTCGTCCCAGTCGTAGTGCACCGGCTTGCCGAGTCGATACCCGGCCCAGAGCGCGGGGATCGAGACGTGGGGGAAGCACTTCTGGAAATGGATGACGTCGGCCCAGCGCGCGAGCTCGGTGACGAACTTCATCTTGCCGACGAGCGCCATCTGGAAGCGGTACGAGGGAATCGTCGTGAACGGGAATTCCTGGCGGGCCGTCGCCTCTTCGAGGCTCGTGCGCGGATCGATCAGGTGGTAGAGGAGCCGGACGTTGTGGCCGCGCTTGACGAACTCGGTGGCGAGATAGGTGATGCGAACCGTCCACGGCTCGGAGTTCGAGTAGATGTCGTGCGGATGGAGCATCAGGATGTTCATCGCGCCAAGGCTCCCGCTGGTCCCCGCCCGGCGCGCCGCGCGCGTCCAAGGGGACGAATCACTACGAATTTCGTCATGATAATCAAAGGTCCGCTGTTTTCCTAGTGACCCCGCACACCCAAGATCCGCCGATTTGCACGGGATTTCGGCGTTTTACGGCTCTTTCGCCCGCAACATGACCGGGATCACGCGCCGCCGATGCCGAGCGCATCCAGGACGACGGGACGAAGCAGCGCGTGCGGCAGGTAGCCGTTGGCGCAGATGGCATCGTGAAACGCTCGGTCGGAATATCGTGCGGGCGCCGCATCGCGGCACTCGCCGCGCAGACGCGCGATGAGTGTCTTGCCGATGAGATACGAGAGCAATCTGCCGGGTTGCAAGCGCGCGCGGCGGACCTCCGCCCGCGCTCCGTCGATGTCGAGCGCGGCCTCGCGCATCATGTAATCCGCCGCCTCGTCGTCGCTCCACTCGCCGCACGCGAGACGCACGTCCGTCACCACCCGCGCCGCGCGCCAGACCGCCGCGCGTGCCTGTGCGTGCCGCGCGCCCGCCGTGTCGTAAAAACCGCGGTCCAGCATCAACTGCTCCGCGTAGTGAGCCCATCCCTCCATCGTCTCGGGTGCCTGCACAAGCCAGCGCGTCCTGGAGCCGAAGCCCGTGACGAACGACTGAAGAAAGTGACCGGGGTAGGTCTCGTGCGCGACGAGGTTCGTGAGTTCCCCGTCCGAAAAGCGCACGGCGAGCGCAACGTCATCGGGCGGGGGCGTCACCATGCAGACGCCGCGACGGGGTCGCCCGAACTTGCCGGGCGGAAACATCGCGGCGAAGGGACTGAAGGGGCGCAGAAACGAAGGCGTCTCGACGACCTCGACCGCGTCCCCGTCGGGGATGTGGACAAGATCTTCGTCGATGACGAACTGCCGCGCCTCGGCGACGCGCCGACGCACGCGGGCGAGCACACGCTCGAACCCCGCCGCATCGCGGTCCTCCAGACGCATCCGCGGATCTTCGGACCCGAGGCCCGACGCAAGTTCCCGCGTCGTCTGCGCGAGGCGCATCCTGCCGCGGTCCAGCGCGTCCAGCGCGAGACCGAGGATATCGGGAACATCGAGGCCGATTCGCCGAATGCTCAGCAGTTCGTCGAAGCGCTCGCGACCGATCGATCCATCACCCGACCCGCGCGCGACGAGCGTGCGTAGCCATTCGATGTGCGTCTCGATCGCGCGAACCGCCTTTGCACACGAGCGCTCGAACACATCGGCCGTGCGGGCGTCGCCCGATCGCGCCGATGCGCAGAGTTCGCGCAGAAATCCCGGCGCGGCGAGCGCCGTTTCGAGCGCGGCCTCGCCGAGCGGCGTGGCGATGCGCTCGTCGCGGAATCGTCCGCGAAATTGATCGAGATATACGGGCAGCTCCCACAGGCGCGCGGCCAGCGCCGCCAGCCGCTCGCCCATCGGCGCATCGTCGCGCACGACGGCGAGAAAACACACCGAGAGCATTTCACCGAGCGCGTCCGGGTTGGGCCGGCCCCATCTCCGGTCGTCCATCGAAAACCGCGCGAGGTCGTACGCGTATCGAATCACCGCCTTGTCGATCGCCCGCGACGGCGAGAGCGATCGATCGTCGAGCGTGTTCGCGGCGTCGAGGAACTCCTTGAGCACGACGATGCCCTCGCGCACCGCGTCCTCGCCGCCGTCGGGCATCAAACGGTCGTAGGGTTCCCGCAGCCCCATGTATGACGCGACGAGGGGGTTCATCGCGAAGTAGCGGTCGAAAAACTCTCTCTCGGCTTTTGCAAAAAGCGCGTCGGACATCGCAATCAGCGAGCGTTCTTTTCGGAACGCGGCGAACTCTCGCCGAGAAGTCCCGCCGCTTCGAGTCGCTCGATCGTGCGGGCGAGCGCGCCGCGCGTCGCCTCGACCGCCACACGGCCCGCTGCGCCCGCCGCCCGCGCGACCTCGGGATCGCGAATCCATCGCGCGAGGATCGCGGCGAGGTCATTCGCGTCGCTCGTGCGAACCGCCGCCCCGACGCCTTCGAGCAACTCCATCTCGCGCGCGAAGTTCGCCATGTGCGGGCCCGTCACGACCGGAATGCCCGCGCGCGCCGCCTCGAGCACGTTGTGCCCGCCGACGGGGACGAGCGATCCACCCATAAAGGCCGCTTGCGCGAAGGCGAATGCGTGCGTCAACTCGCCGTGCGTGTCGAGGAGCAGCCAATTGCGCCGTGCGACGCCATCGCTCGGTTGCGTTCGCCGCGCACCCGATGGGTCGATTTTCATCAGGAGGTTCCACACCTCATCGAAGCGCTCGCGATGGCGCGGCGCGAAGATGCCGACGGCATCCACCGATTCGCGCCGAAGGCGCATCAGCGCATCCATCGCAATCTCTTCTTCTCCCGCGTGCGTACTGGCGAAGACGACCGCGCGGCGATCACCGATGAACGCGCGCAACGCGCTCTCCAGTTCGTTTGGTGGGCTCGAAGCGACGGGCGGTTCGAACTTCAGGTTGCCCGTGACAACGCATCGATCGACCGGCATTCCGATCGCAACGAGGCGCGCGGCGTGAACGTCGGTCTGCGCGAGGACGAGCGAGTACGCGCGAAGGAGCGGCTTGATGAGAATGCGCGCGGCGCGGTAACGCGGCTCGCTGCGATCCGAGATGCGTCCGTTGACCATCGCGACGGGGATTCCCATGCGGCGCGCGGCGAGCAGGAAACCGGGCCAGAGCTCGGTTTCGAGCAGAATGGCGCGCGACACGCCAAGGCGCGAAAGCCAGCGCGTCGGGATGCACCCGGCCTCGGCGGGAAAAATCCGCGTTTCGAACGCGGGGAATCTGCGACGCGCCTCGTCGAATCCCGTGGGCGTGAGGCACGAGAGCACGACGCGCTCCGCGCCCAGGCGCGCCGTGACTTCGGCGACGAGCGACGCCGCGGTGATGATCTCGCCGACGCTCGCCATATGAACGAGCACGCGGTCGCGCCGCCCGCTGCGCGGCACGAAACCCAGGCGCTCGGCGAATCCCTTTCGCCAGCTCGCGCGCATGGTGACGACCGCCGCGACGAACGGCAACGCGACGACGGCGATCGCTCCGGTCAGGATTCGATAGATGAATGCGAGCATGCCCGTCATCCCTTGCCCTCATCGATGCGCCGACGCAATCGCTCGACCGCGTCCGCGAAGGGTCGCGCGAAATATCCGCGAAGGGGGCCCTCGACGTCAAACGAGCGCAGCCGCCAAACGTTGAGTTTGCGATCGGCCGATCCCATGTGCTGCGACGAAAGATCCTCCACGCCATCGAAGTGCAAAAAGAGTTTCGCCGCGCGCCCCTGATAGTCCACGTAAATCACGTCGCGGCCGATGAGTTCGTCGAAGCTCTGCCAGATGTCGAACTGCGTTCCCCGGCTCGCGTACGACGCGCAAAAGACGTCGATGTCGGGCGGGAGATAGAATCGAAGTTCCGACGCGACCTGATAGCGCCGCGCGAGAACGGCGGTGCGCGGCGCACCCGCGCGCGCATCAGCCACGACGCGCGTCGCAAGATCTTTCCACCCGCGCGACTGCGCGGTGATGTCCGCCGACGCGTGAATCGGCAGGAAGGGCGCGAGCGCGTGAATGTGGATGAGGATGGTCACGACCCCCGCGAGTGCGACGGCCGCGATCGCCCACCGCCGCGCACGAACACGCTCCCAGCCGCCCGCCATGGCGTCGGCCGCGAGCAGCGCCCCCGGCAGATACGCGAGCGCGGCCCAGTTGCCCTGCACCTTCGCGCGTAGCGATTGAAGTACGAAATAGCCAAACAGCGCGATCGTCGCCCCCGCGAGCCACCGCCGCCCGGCGTGGTCGGACGTGAGTGCGCGAAAGGTCGCGACGGCGATCCAACCAAATACGATGGGTGTGACGAGCGCGAACTGCGACGCGAAAAAGTCTCCGAACGACGCGAGTCGGTCCGCCATCGAGAACGCAGCATTGGACGAAAGCTTCGTCACGGCGAGGTAGGCGACCCAGTCGTTTCGCGCGTTCCACGCGAGTGCCGGGATGAAGACAACGATCACGCCCAGAGCGGCGAGATACGCGTGCGGTTTGCGCAGCACGTGTTTCGCGCGACCCGTCGCGATCGCAGCGACAAGCACCGCCGGGGCGAGGATGACGGCCGAGAACTTGGCGTAGAGCGCGATCGTCGCGCAAACCCCCGCGAGGTACCACCAGCGCGCTTCGTCGCGCAGCACCGCCCGCGCGAAAAACGCCATGGCGGCTGCCGACGCCGCCGCGAGCAGCGTGTCGTGCAGAATCAGCACCGCGCCGATCGACGTGAGCGGCAGCGCCTGAAGCAGCAGCACGCCGAGCATCGCGCGCTTCGCGTCGCCCAGTGTGACGCGGCCGAGGTCGTAAACGAAAACCGACGTGACGACCGAGAGCAGCACCGCGCCGACGCGCAGCGCCGTCGTCGAGCGCCCCAGCACACCCATGACCAGCGCGTTCCACCACGCGATGCCGCCGGGTTGATCCCAGTACCCGGCCGCGAGCCTGTCGGCCCAGATCGCGTAATACGCCTCGTCGGGAATCAGGTCGGTGCGCCCGATGAGCGCGAGGCGAACGATGGTGAGCGCGCCGAGCGTGAGCGCGAGTGTGCGCCCCGGCCGCGTCATGCGCCGTTTCCGGATCGATCTTCGAATTGCAGGTGGTAGAGCCGCGCGTATTCTCCGCCCGCGGCGAGCAGGTCCTGATGCCTCCCGTCCTCAACGATGCGCCCGTCGGAGAGCACCAGGATACGGTCCGCGCGCTGGATGGTCGAAAGCCGGTGCGCGATCACGAACGAGGTGCGCCCCACGAGCAGGCGCTCCAGCGCGGCCTGCACCTCGCGCTCGCTCTCGGTGTCGAGCGAACTGGTCGCCTCGTCGAGAATCAGGATCGGCGCATTTTTATAGATCGCCCGCGCGATGGCGAGGCGCTGGCGTTGGCCGCCCGAGAGCTTGACGCCCAGTTCGCCGATCGGCGTGTCGTAGCCCTGCGGCGATTGTTCGACGAAGTCGTGCGCGTAGGCGGCCTTGGCGGCGTCGATCACGCGATCCATGTCGAGGTCGTCGTGCCCGTAAGCGATATTCGCCTTCACCGAATCGGCGAACAGGAACGTCTCCTGCGTGACCATGCCGATCTGTTTGCGCAGCGACACGAGCGTCACGTCGGCGATGTCGCGCCCGTCGATGAGGATGCTCCCGCCCGTCGGCTCCCAAAACCTCGGCAGCAGGTTGACGAAGGTCGTCTTGCCTGATCCCGACGAGCCCACGAGCGCGATCATCTGCCCGACCGGCACGTCGAGGTCGATACCGCAAAGCACATCCGGCCCATCCTCTCGATAGCGGAAACGCACGCCCTCGAAGCGCACGCCCTCGCGCACACCGTCGATTTCGACCGCGCCCGGGCGATCGACGATGGTGGGCGTACGGTCGACGACCTCGAACACGCGCGCCGCGGCGGCGAGCGCCGCCTGAAAATTCAGATACATCTTGTTGATCTTTTTCAGCGGTTCGTAGGTGAGGCCGAGCGAGCCGAGGAAGGACATCAATTCGCCCACGGACATCGAACCGTGAATCACGAGATAGCCGCCGACAAACAGCACGCCCGCCGCGCCGAACGCGCCCAGCGCCTCGATGGTGGGGTTTGACGCCTCGTCGAAGATCATCGTCTTCATGTTCGCGGTGAGCACACGCTCGTTCTCGCGCTCGAAGCGCCGGATCTCGTACTCCTCCATGCCGAACGCCTTGATGACGCGCACGCCGCTAAAATTCTCCTTGAGGATCGAGTTCATCTCGCCCATGCGTTCCTGCCCGCGACGCACCCACTTGCGCGTGCGTTTGCCGAAGGCCGCGATGGGCCAGACGACGAGCGGGAAAAGAACAAAAACAACCAGCGCGCCCTGCCAGAACATGTAGAACGCAACCGCGACGAGCGAGAGAATCGAGAGCGGCTCGCGAAAGAGCGAGACGAGGTGCGCCACCGCGCGCTGAATCATGTTCACGTCGTTGGTGATGCGGCTCATCATCACGCCGACGTTGGTGTCGCTGTAGTAGGCGACGTCGAGGTATTGGAAGTGCCGGTAGAGCTGCGAACGCACGTTGCGCACAACGCGCTCGCCCGCCGAACGAATCAAATAATTCTGCGCGAAGCGGAACAGGCTCTTGGCGATGTACAGGATCATGACGACCCAGCACATCACGACGAGGATGCTGTAATCCTTGTCCGTGAAGACCCGGTCCATGACCGGTTGGATCAGATAGGCGGTCGCTCCGTTGACGCCCGACACGAACAGAGCGCAGGCCATCGACCCGGCGACGTGGTAGCGAAACGGCCAGAAATACCGCGAGAGCCGGCGAAAATCGTCGACCTCCTCGCGGTTCTTTTCATAGTACCGGTTCCACAGTGCCCGCAGCATCGCCCTCGGCCAGTACGGACAGGATGTCGTCCGCGATCGCCCCGCTCACGTCGCCGCCGGTCAGCTTCGCGCGAACCTCGGCGCAGGCGGCGCGGAGTCTTTCACACTCGTCTTTCGACCGCAAGATCCCGAGCGCTTTTTGGGCCAGGCGATCCGCCGTCGCTTCGCCCTGGATGAGCTCCGGAAACGTCGGCGCAGCGCCGCCGAGGATGATGTTCGGCAGCCCGATGCGGTCGATCTTCACCAGCCGTCGCGCCAAAAAGAGGTTGAGCGGATGGCCGCGATAGACGATCACGTGCGCTAGGCCCGCCAACGCGGCCTCGAGGGTCGCGGTGCCCGAGCAGACGAGACCGAAGTCCGCGAAGGAAAACAGATCGAAGTTGTCGCCGCGTGTCGTGACGATCGACAGCCCGATCCGCGCGGCCTCGGCGCGAAACGCCGCGGCGTCGGCCTTGGGCGCGAGCGGCACCGCGATCTGCCAACCGGGCAGTGCGTCGGTGACGCGTTTCGCCGCGCCGAACATTTCGGCCAGCAGATACTTGAACTCGTTGCGACGCGAACCCGGCGCGACCACGAGCGTTTTTTTCGCGGGGTCGAGGCCGAATTGCGCCAACGCCGCGTCGCGCGATTCGAAGCGCCGCGCGAGCACCTCCATGATCGGGTGCCCGTAGTACGCAACGGGCGTCTTCACCTGCTCGTAGAACGGCTTTTCGAACGGAAACGCGACGATCATGCGGCTGATGCGCTCGGCGATCTTCGGGATGCGCCCGCGCCGCCACGCCCAAAACTGAGGGCTGATGACAAAGACGACCGGCACGCCCAGCGCGCGGGCCTGCGTCGCGAGCATGAGGTTGAAGTCGGGCAGGTCGATGCACACGAGCACGTCGGGACGGCGCGCGCGCATCGCGCCCATGAGCCGCGCGTAGACGCGCACGATCGTGACGATCGACGTGACGACCGCCGTGAAACCCACGATGGAAAGATCGTGGGCGTCGGCCAGTGCGCCAAACCCCGCCGCGCGCAGGCGATCGCCGCCTACGCCCCAGGCGTCCACGCGCTTCACGCGCTCGCGCAGCCGTTCCAGAATCCGCGCACCGTAAACGTCCGCACTCGCTTCGCCGACCACCATCATCACGTTCAGATCGTCGGAATGTTCCCGCTTCGGCCACGGTTTGGGCACGGACGCGAGGCCGTGGAACATCTCGAACGCGCGCAGCAACGCGATAGACGACGTCACGCCGACGATCGCCCCCGCGAGGACATCGAGTGGAAAGTGTACGCCGCAGACAATTCTCGAAGTTCCAACGAAAGCGCCGAAAGCAAGCCACCACCACCGCGCGCGCCGCCGACCGGCGTAGATCATGCCCGCCGCAAACGCGAAGGCCGCCGCCGTGTGGCCGGAGCCGAAGGACTCGCGCCGCAGTTGCGGCCCGATGACCTTGAGCCGCCGGACGTCGTGCGTCTGCACGAGAAATTCGTGATCGCGGATCGCCAGCCCGAAGGTCTTGGCCACGCGCGGAACGCCGATGGGGTCGGGGGAAAAAGCCGTATCGGCGAGAGGACGCGGGCGATCCACCGCGTCCTTGATCGCGCCGTTCACGAGCCCCGCGAGCACCATGCCGAGGCCGATCAGCGCGAAGTTTTTGGGGAAGCGACGACGATCAAAAAGCCGCGTCAGCGCGAACAGCAGGACGGTGAGCACGAGGCCGTCGCCCAGCCACGTGCCCCATCCGAAGACGGCGTTCCAGATCGGATGGTCGATCCCGTTGACGGCGAGGAAGAGGTCGCGGTCGAATTGAAGCAGTCTCTCCCATGCCGTCATGCGCAATTACCAGACCAGCCGCCACTCGAAGCGGAACGTCGCCGCGTCGTGCGCCTTTTCGCGGAAATAATCGCCGAGCATGAACAGGTGGCCGCCGTAGAACGCGCCGACCATGTTGTTCGAGAAGTAGTAGTCCACGCGCATGTCGACCTCGACGCCGATCTTGTCGTCGTCGGTGATCGGGTTGGGCTCCGACGCCTGGATGTAGCCGACGCCGAGGAAGTAGTGGTGGTTCGTCTGAGCGCGCGTGTCCCACATCAGGTGCGCGAAGGTCGTGTTCTCGATGCCCCCCGATCCGAGATTCTGAAACAGCGCGCCCGGCACGCCCGCCCCCGGCGAGAGGTATTCGTACACGTGAAAGTAGCCCTTCTCGATGTTCTCGTTCTCGGTCTCGTCACGAATGCCAAAATCGTTGTTCGGCGCGAAGAAGCCCTCGTACTGCTGCGTGGTCGGATCGTCGCCCGAGCCGTGGCCCGCCGCGAGCGAGACGATGTTCTTTCGCGGGAAGCGATAATCGACCTTGCCGAATCCCGCGTAGCCGCGAAATTCCGTCGGGAACGCGCCCGGTGTTTTCGAGTTCGCCTTGATCTCGCCCCACTGGTGATCGTATTCCAGGTTGAAGCGCCACGCGCCGCCCGCGTCGTACACGTAATTCGCGCCCAACGTGCCGAGGTCCGAGCCCTGCGCCGCGTTGTTGTCGGGGTGCGCGAAGTTCGGCAGCTTGAACAGCGGGCTGTCCGGGTTGATCTGACCATCCACCTCGGACAGCTCGAAGAGGACCTGCTCGCCGAACAGCCACAGCGTGTGCGACTTCGACGGCGTGGCCTTCGCCCACACGACGAAGCCGTCCTCGTCGTCGTTGTACTTCATCTCCATCTCGACGTTTTCGCCCTCGTAAGAGCGGAATCCGCCGGCGCCGATCTCGAAATATCGGTGCGGATACCAGATGCTCGCGCCGTCCTGCTCGTTGCCCTGAATCATGCGGTTTCCGAGCACCCACGGCATGCGCCCAAACTGCATCGTCAGCGGGATCGGGTCCATCTCCCAACGCACCCACAGCTCGCGGATGAACAGCCGCGCGTCGTCGAACTTGCCGTTGCCGTCGCCGCCGAAGGCCGGGGATTTCGTCCCCCACGCCCAGTCGCCGAGTTGCAGTTTGAAGCCCAAATCCGCCGTGTCGCCGAAGTTGACGAGGCCCCACGTCAGCAGGCGCGAGTCCCACCAGCCGTAGTCGTTTTTGAAGGTCGTCGCGGGGTCGTAGGCGTATACCCGTTCGCCGGTGGCGTTGGTGTAGCCGTTTTGCGTGTTGGCATCGACGATGGCCCGCGTGCGGAACTCGCCGTGCCACGTCACCGCCCACCCGCGCTCGTTGCGTACGTAGTCGCGGTCCTCGTCCCAGTCGAGCGCGCGGATGCGCTGCGCCGTCCAGTAATCCTTTTCTTCCATCACACGCAGCTTGTTCTCCAGTTCCTCGACGCGCTTCTTCAGTTCTTCGTCATCGCCGCCGTCATCGCTTCCCGTCTCGTCCGATCCCTCCGATTCCCCTTGGCCTTCCGACGATCCCTCATCCGCCTCGACCGATGCGGCGACGAACATGACGACGACCGCGATTCCCACCGCAAATATCCATGCACTACGCAATTGAAATGACATCGCCCTCTCCCAATGTATCGGGCGTGCGCACGCCGATCACGCAAAGACCGAACGCACGCGCGTCCGCAAGAAAACGATCCCGATGCATCACGAGCGTCCGCCCCGCCTCGACGGCCAGCACCCGCGCCTCCGCCGCCCGCATCGCGCGCAGCGTTGCCGGGCCTACGGCGGGCACGTCGAAGCGAAAGTCCTGATTCGGCCGCGCCACTTTGACGATCACCGACCCCGGCCCGGCGAGCCGACCCGCACGGCGAATCGTGGCGTCGGTGTGCTCGAACGCTTCGACCGCGATCACCGCCCCCTCGCGAAGCGCCACGGTCTGGCCGATGTCGAATCCGGCCACCGCGCGCGCGAGGCGCAGTCCCTTCTCCACGTCAGAGAATTCTTCGGCGGTCGGCTCGCCGACGAGGTTCCCCTCGTCCGCCAGCAGATCGCCCAGCCACTCGGTCTGCGCGCACACGCGAAAACCGCGATGCTCGATCTCGTCGATCACCACGCGCGCGATCTGCATGTCGGCGCGCCCGGCGAGGCGCGCCAGCATGGCCAGCGCCACCTCGTCGAACTCGAGATCGGCGAAGTTGAGCGACTTGTCCACCTTGCCGATGACGAGGACTTCACGGACGTTTTCGCGGCGGAAGAATTCGAGCGTGTCGCCCGCGCGGCCCAGCGAGTGCGTCTCGACGGCGTCGGCGAGCCCGCGCGGCACAACGGCGCGCGCTTCGCGGATGAGCGAGACCGCCACGCGCCGCCCCGCCGCCCTGGCGTTGCGGATGGCGTGCGCGGGAAAGGCCCCGCGACCCGCGATCACCCCGAGCGTCATGTCGCGCCCCCGTTTTCGCGCCGTCAGATCGCCTTCAACCGGCGCAGCTCCTCGAGCACCTTCGTCGCCGCGGTCAGGCTGGAAAGCTCGCCCTCGACCGTCGTCATGCGCTCGCGCAGTCCGAGCGCGCACTCCAGAAAGTGCAGCAGTTCGAGTTTCAACGGATTCTGCTTGTGCACGAAGATCCGCTCGATGAAGCTCTCCTGCTTGTACTTGAGTTCGCTCGACGTCAGCCGGTAGCTGCTCGACGCCTGGCGGTGAATGTCGATCTCCTGATCCGTGTAGTCGAGCAGCACGTAAGCGCCCTTCTGCGTGATCGCCAGCGTGCGGCTCTTGTGCTCGGTTACGCGGCTCGCCAGAAAGTGCGCGACGCACCCGCCTTCGAAACGCACCTGCGCCGTAACGAGATCCTCGTGGTCGGTCACGATCCGTCGCCCGAGCACCTGAAGGTCGGCGATGGGTTTGCCCACCAGATTGATGACGATATCGAGGTCGTGGATGAGCAGGTCGAGCACCACCCCCGCGTCGGTGATGCGCCCGTTGAAGGGCCCGATGCGGCGGCTCTCGATCAGATACGGCTCGTCGACGATGTTGCGCAGCTCCAGCACGGCGGCGTTGAAGCGCTCGACGTGGCCGATGTGAAGCTGCAAGCCCTTGTCGGCGGCGATGCGAAACAACTCGCGCGCCTCGTCGAGCGACGACGCGATCGGCTTCTCGACGAGCACGTGAATGCCCGCTTCCAATAGGTCTTTGACCACCGCGTAATGCAGGTGCGTCGGCACGGCGACGGAGACGGCGTCCACCTTGCCGAACAGCTCGCGATAGTCCTCATGCACCTCGATGCCGAACTGTCCCGCCAGTTCGCGGATGGGCTCGGGGTGCGCGTCGCAAACGCTCACGATCTGCACATTGGGAATCTCGGAATACGCCCCCACGTGGTAGCGGCCCATGTGGCCGACCCCGACCACGCCGACCCGCACCGGGGGGATCTTGCGTCCTGACAGCATGTGGCCCTCGTCCTCCCCCGGTTAAACGGCGATGCCGCG
>CAZPJD010000197.1:0-4762 GCA_964586775.1 uncultured bacterium
CGCCGCCGCCCACGCCGCCGTCGAGACGTGAATCATCCCCGCGCCGATGAACGGAAGCTCGATGCCGAACAGATCGCAGATCCGGTTGCCCATGAATTTCCTTTCCGTGCGCGGCCCTCACCCCTTCCCCTCTCACGCCAAGCGGGAGAGGGGTGGCGAGCGCAGCTAGACGGGGTGAGGGGTCCCCGTCGCTCCCAACGAAGCGCGCCCGCCGGCAAAAAGCCCGCGGGCGCCGCATGCGCGCTTTGCGCCGATCTCACACGCCGTCGAGGATGATCGGCTGCTGCCGCTCGAACCAAGACTCGGGGCTCTCGAGGTATTCGATGCTCGATTCGAGCAGTTCCTTGTGGGCGCGCTCCTCGCGGACCATCGCTTCGTAGAACTTCTTTTCCTCGGGGTTCGTCGCGGCGTCCGCGGCTTTCTGGAAGAACGCGATGCCCTCGGTCTCGAAACGCACCCCTTCCTTCAGCACCGCCAGGTCGTCGGAGGAACCGGCGAGACGCGAATCCGGGCGTTCGAGCGACTTCGTAAAGATCGTCTCGCCCTCCGCAGCGTCGAGGTCGAAGTCCTTTTCGTCGAACGCGCCGCCTTCCTGGATCTTCGAGACGATCTTCTTGATCGTCGCGGTGTGTTTGAGTTCTTCCTTGGCGAGGAACGAGAGGATCTCGCGGCCCAGCGGGTGCGTCGAACGCTCGAGCGCGGTCATGTAGAGGTTGTAACCGTCGTCCTCGGTCTGCAGCGCGATCTTGTATGCGTCCATGGCGGTGGCCCCTGTTTCGTCGTGAACCGATCGGTTGGACCGGCGAGTTGATGAGATTATAACGGAATCATCGGACCGAACAAGCGCGACGCGCCTCAAATCAACCGAAAATCGCCGGTCGCCGTCGTTCCGACTCAGTCGATGGGCGACAGGCCGTAGGGCGGCGCGGCGTTGACGAGCATCCCGGCGCGGCACTTCAGGCGCTGCGTGTTGAAGGTCTCGCCCGGCATCGTGCCCGTAATGGTGTACTCGCCCGGCGGCACGTTGACGAAAATCGCGCCGCCATCGTCGGTGGTTTCGGTCAGGTCGCGCACGGGGATGTCGATCATCGGCCAACCGGGGATCTCGATGATCTGAAAATAGAATGGGCCGTTTTCCGCCGGGAGCGGCGGATCGATGCTCACCTGCACGCCGGGGAGCCCGGGAGTGAACGGATCGCCGCCGTCCGGCGTCGCGGTCACGGCGATCTGGCAGCGGTCGGGGTCCAGCGTCTCCCACAGTACGAGCGAGAGAAGCCGGACGATGATGCGCGGCGGCACCTGAAACGTGAGGTCGTTGATCCCGGCCGCCTCGGGAATCACCGTGGGGGTCTGCGTCGGCCAGAAATCGGGATGACGAATCACGAACGTGGCGTCCTCGCCGACGTAAATTCCATCCATCGCGAAATACCCGTCGGCGTCCGTCGTCGCGACCGGCAGATCGGGCCGCTCCACCACCTCGATCTCGCCCCCCGCCAGATGGTCGAAGGTGGGATCGAAACGAAAGGCCCGGCCAGTCACGGTCGTGGTCTCGTGCGTGTCGTCGTCGGCATCGTCATCGGCATCGTCGTCGAGCGTGTCGTCGTCAGCATCGTCATCGGCATCATCGTCGACCGAATCGTCATCTGTATCGTCATCGTCGGTATCGTCATCCGCGTCGTCGTCGACCGAGTCGTCATCCGCGGAATCGTCATCGGTCGCGTCGTCATCCACATCGTCATCGGCATCGTCGTCGGAGTCGTCATCGGCGGCGTTGTCCGCCGTATCGCCGGAATCGGATGAATCCCCGCCCCCGCCGCACGCGACGGTCACCATCAGCATCGCGATCATCATCACCCGGATCTTCATGTTCATCTCGGAATTTCGAAGCGTTTCTAGTGCGGGGAAACCTCGCGAACGGCGAAGGCGCGGAATCCGTGCTTGCGCCGTGCGCGCGTGTCGTAGCCGACGGTTCCGTTCACGAGACGCAGGTAGCCGTAACCGAACAGGTTGTGGCGGTCGCTCCAGATCATGTCGCCGCGCGTCGCGAAGGGCGGCGGAAGGTTCTTCGGCCCCGCCCCCATTTCGCGGATCGAGCGCAGCTCGCCGATGGTCGGCAGTCGCCAGTCGCCGTGACCGCCCGCGCGCAGCTCGTGCGCGAACCGCTGCGCATCGGCGACAAAGGTCTTGGTGTCGGGACCGACAACCCATTCGAGCCCCGTCGCGTGATCGACGATCGAGCCGTAATCCGTGACGGCAAATCGCGACGTGCCCTCCGGCAGCGTCGCCATGCGCGGCGGATGCCCGGCACAAGCCGTCACGACAAAGGCGGCCAAGAAAGCGAGAACGGTTTGGAAGGCGCGACGCAAGGAACGCATCTCCAGCGCAAGCAGGTTAACGAGTGCGAACGCCGCGCGCAATCCCGAACCTGCGCGTTCCCCCGTTCATCGCCGGAACCGTTCGTTGCACGGATTTCCCCGCGTCGTCACGAACGCGGCACCCTCCCGTCACGCACTCCCGCCGATCTCGATTGCTTTTCGCGGACCGTCGGCTATAACCGGCTTTGTTTTTCCAGAGTCTCGTTCGGGGAGTCGTGAGATGTTGTGGACCAGCTTGCGGACGATCGTCCGGCGCGGCCCGGTCGCGATGGGCCTTGTGTCGATCCTCGCCATTTTTTTCGTCGCCGGTTGCGAAGACGCCGAGGAATACCGCGAAGCCCGCGCCTACAAGATCGACAGCCGCTCGCAGCTCATCGGCGGGCCGAAGGCGCTCGGCACGCTCGGCGACTACATGCTCGAAAACGACAAGATCCGCGTCATCGTGAATGGCCAGCCCACCGACATGACCGGCGGCATGCCCAACAAGTGGGGCGGCGCGATCATCGATGCCGACATCCAGCGCGTGGAGAGCTTTTTCGATCCCGCGACGGGCGGCAACGACCAGCTCGTCGAGATCCTGCCGATCATGGACGTGAAGACCTTCGGCTACGACAACGTCTATGACAGCGGGCCGATCGTGCGCGTGCCGCAGGACGCGATCGAGATCATTCGCGACGGCGGCGACGGAAACACGGCCGAGCTCCGCGTGAAGGGCGTGATCCACGAACTGATCCCGCTGCTGCAGCTCATCCCCGTGCCGCTCTCGTTTCTGCCCGTCGAGGCCGAGACCACCTATACGCTCGCGCCCGGCGACAACTTCGTGAAGATCTCGACCACCTTCCGCCTTCTCAACCGGGACGGCAGCGAGCCGGCCGAGACTTTCGAAGTACCGCTGCGACCGATCTCCGAGGGCGACAATCCGATCGCATCGATCCTGACCGGCGACGTCTTCGGCGACGCGCTCTTCTACGGCGATTCGCTCGACGTGATCGGCCCGGGGCTCTTCGGTTTTTCGTCGAGCTTCTTCGTCGAGGATCTCTTCGAAGCGGGTCGCTCCACCTTCACCGA
This sequence comes from uncultured bacterium, assembly GCA_964586775.1. Classification (GTDB taxonomy): domain Bacteria; phylum Lernaellota; class Lernaellaia; order JACKCT01; family JACKCT01; genus JADLEX01. The sequence continues at coordinate 3,444 of CAZPJD010000197.1, forward strand.
CACCCCCGTGGTGGACTGGTCCGCGGGCGCGGGCGATGGCATCGGCTACGCCCTCGTCTCGCCGAACGGCCCGCTCTCGTTCCCGGTCATGGAGAGCTTTCTGACGATCGCCTTCCAGCAGCTCACCGAAGACGGCTACGCGTTCCCCAAGCCCGGCAGCTCGTACACCTACGAGCGCTTTCTCGTCGTGGACGAGGGCGACATCGGCGGGTTGCTCGACCACGTGGTCGAGATCCGCGACTGGCCTTACGGAAAGGTCGAGGGCCGCGTGCTGGAAGAAGGTCTTGGTCGCGCCGCGAGCGACGTGAATGTGCTCGTCTTCAAGCATCCGCGATTCACGGCCGACGACAGTCTCATTCCCCTGAGCGACAGCTTCGACGAGATGAACGCGTATCTCAAAGCGCAGAACCCCGACGCCGTCGATGCGCTGCGCCTCGTGCCCTATAACCGCTTCAAGACCGACGTTTTGCGCGTCGATCAGGTCGCGGACGGCAGCTTTGCGGGCCGCCTGCCGGTGAACGACGAGACACGCGAGGAAAACTACCTGCTCATGGTCTCGGGTCCCGGCAACGTGCGGGGCAAGATGCTGCCGTTGAAGGTGCGCGAGGGCCAGACTGAAAAGGTGTCGCTGACGCTGCCCGCCACGGGCAAGGTGAAATTCTCGGTGCGCAGCCTCGACCCCGAGGGCCCCGCCGAGCCGTGCAAGGTCACGGTGATCGGCACCAGCGGCGAGGCGATCGCGGATCCGATCATCGGCGAAGACTTCCTTCCCGCCGGCGAAATCAAGATCGTTCACACGCTGAACGGCGAAGGCGAGGTCGATCTGCCCGCGGGCACGTATCGGCTCGTCGCGGGGCGCGGCCCCGAATACACCGTGGACGAAAAGACCGTCACCGTGAGTGTGCTCGAAACGCAGTCGGCGCACTTCACCATCGACCGCGTCGTTGACAGCTCGGGCTACGTGTCGGGCGATCTGCACGTGCACAGCAACTACAGCCCCGACTCGGGCGTGGTGCTCGAAAAGCGCGTGAAGTCGATCTTCGCCGAAGACGTGGACGTGGTCGCCAGCTCCGACCACGACGTCATCACCAACTACCGCCCGGCGCTCGAAGACCTCGGCATGGCGAACCGCATCCTCTTCATGCCGGGCGACGAGCTGTCGCACTTCAGCTACGCGCACTTCAACGCCTATCCGCTGAAATACGACCAGACGAAAATCTCCGGCGGCGCGCCCAACTGGCGGCTGCCGAGCCCTTCGACGAAACTCCCCGACGGCTCCGTCAAGCACTACTACCAGCCCGTCACCGCGCGGCAGGTCG
>CAZPJD010000198.1:0-13767 GCA_964586775.1 uncultured bacterium
CGACCGGGCGAACCGCGGTCCGAAGTCGCGCCCCGGCATATACGTGCGCGATGCACAGGTGGACGAGTCGCAGAGAGAGCGACCAAAACTGTCCGACCTGGACGCGTTGCCCTATCCAGCGTTCGATCTGTTCGACCTGAAAAAATACTGGCCGTTCTATTCGAGACGATGGCGCATGGAACTGCCGCTCTCCGCATCGCGCGGCTGCCCGTTTCACTGCACTTTCTGCACGAAGGTCATGGGCGATCACGCTCGATATCGAACTCCGGCGGGGCTCGTGGAGGAGGTCGTCGCGCATCGGAAGACTTACGGCGTCGAGCAGATGATCTTCACCGACGAAAACTTCACGCACAAACGGTCGCTCGTCGAGGGATTCTGCGAGGGCGTGATCGGCGAGGGATTGGCGGGGAAAATCCGTTTCATCTGCCAAAGCCGTGTCCAGGTCGCGCCCGCGACCATCAGCCTCATGGCCCGCGCAGGATTCACGCACATCACGTTCGGCATCGAATCGGGGGATCAAACCATCCTCGACGGCGTGTGCAAGTCGATCCGACTCGAGGACACGCGACGCGCCGTGGAGGAGTCGAAAAAAGCCGGAATGGTGGTGGACGGGAACTTTGTGCTCGGCCTTCCCAACGAAACCGAGGAAACGATCCGGCGCACCATCCGCTTCGCCTGCGATTTGCCGCTCGACTACGCGAGCTTTTTCCTGCTCGTCCCCTATCCCGGCAGCCGCGTACTCGATATGGCCAAGAAGGGCGAGGGGAATCTGCGTCTGTTGTCCGATCGGTGGGAGGATTACGGCAAGCAGGTCGGCGGCGCGGTGGAACTCGCCACGGTCAGTCGGCGGCGACTCCAGAAGCTTCAGTTCCACGGCTATCTGCGATTCTACGTTCATCCCAAGCGATGGATCGGCGTCTTTCGCAAAGTGTCGGTCGCGACCGTCCTCGCCTATTTCGTGATGCGGCTCCGAGATTCCCTTCGCCCCGCGACGTGAACGGACCGCAACGCGAACCGCTCGAAACTACGGTTCGGTCGGACCGTCGTTCGCGGATTTGCGAATCGCGCCGGTCGCCCGCAGCAACTTGTCCACGCGAACCTCGAAGATGCCGCAGCTCGACGTGACGAAGAGCCGCCCGCTCCCGGGCTCGATATGCACGCTGCGCGCGAGTCTTCCGATAAAAAGGCGCGCGACAACGCAGTGCGTGTCGAGGTCGATGAAGAGAAGATGGCCGTCGACATATCCCGCCGCCACGACGAGTCGGCGCGCGCGGTCGATCGCCAGTTCGCGCACGGTCGCGTCGGCGTCGATCCGATCCAGAACAGCGAGCGAGTCGCCGTCCAGCACCAGCACCTCGCGCGTGAGCGTCGCCGCCGCCCACACGCGGTTCGTCGTTTGGTCGTAATCGAGACCGATCGTCGGCACGCCCACGATCGACCGCGCCGTCACGTCGAACGCCCGATCGTCGAGCGTCACGAATTGGCGCGACACCACCGAGGCGTAGTAGAGGTTTCGATCGGGGCGGTGCGCGAGCGTGTCGAGGGTTCCCAGAAAGCCCAGGTCGCCCAGGTCTCGAAGTTCCAACCGGGCGTGTGTCGCGATGTCGAAGATCCCGACCACTCCTTCGTAGCCCAGCACGATCAGTCGCGAAGCGTCGAAATAAACCCGGATCGGCTCGAATTCGAGATCGATGACCGCGATCTCCGCGAAGTCGCCATCGTACCCGATGACACGCACGGTGTGATGGCCATCGATGTCCAACACCACCACGTAGATCTCGCGACGGTCAGGATTTACCGTGATGCGCTGCGGATAGGAGCCGGTGGAATCGCCCGCGACGGGGATGAGCCGCGCATCCTCGAAGCGTGAGCCGTCGAGATCCAGGACGCCGATCGCGTCGTCGGCTCGTTCGAGATCCCATAATTTTTTCACGAGCCCCGATCGCCGCTGCTTCAGCGTGAAAAACAGGCGATTCGCCGAAGCGTCGGTTTTCACGTCGTACGCAAAACACGAACCGACATCGTCGCGCGCGTCGATCTGTTGTCGAGTCGCGACCGGGGAGAGGAACGGGCTCGCGGCGACGTTCACGCAAGCGGAATCGAGCGAACCCACGTACGCGACCGCCATGGTCGCCACGCCCGCGTAGTTGAAGGCCAGGATCGCGGCGACGAGATCGATGCGCGGCGCGCGGGGCCAGTGCCGCGCGAGACGCCGCTGCGCGAGTGCGATGGTCGCGAGCCAGAGCGCGAACAGGCTGTATGCGACGGGAAAAATCCCCGCGCCGATGGGGATCAGCACGATCGTCGGCACCAAGATCACGGCGGCAAACGCGGCGAGGACGATCGCATACGGCGCGCGCGGCCGTTTCGCGAGCAACGCCGAACGCCATTTGCGGTAAGACACGATTTGCCGGAGGGCGAGCCGGTCGCCGATTCCGGCGGCGATGAGCACGCCGAAAACCGATGCGACCCATCGATAGGAGTCCAGCCGGCGCTCCAGAAAGGTGATCCCCATGATGTACGCCAGCGGAAACGTGAGCGCGGCGTAGATCGCGAGGCGCCGGAGGGAAGGCATGAAACGATACTAGAAACGGGTCACGTCGAACGCAATCCACGTCCGGAGCACGGCTATCATGTGGCGAAGCCCGTTGCCCGGGTTTCGCTGGGAGCCATTCGCTGCGTGGCGTCGGGAGTCTTTCGCAGCGTGGCGTTGTACAGACACACCGCGCGCAGTCCGTCGGCCGTGACGTAGGCCTTGGGACATTGGTGCGCGCTCACCCACTCCAAGCGTTCGCGGTCCAGAAAGGATTCGACGACCACGCCGAGCACGCCCGGTCTACTGACGCATTGTCTTCGCCCCCTCGTCACGGACAGGACCTGAGGCAGCAGACCGGCGAACCCGCGCCCCCGCCAGAGCCCGACGGGATCCATCAACCGCGTCACCGGCGTGTAGCGCCCACCCCTGCGGGCCAAATATGTGCCGACGAAGCACGACGTGACATGAAAATCGGATGACCCCGTCAAGCGCCCCATCCACCCGGCGAGCTTCATCGAACGCACGAAGTCGCGCTCGGCGATCGCACCGTCCGTGCTGTCCCGCAGGAACGCGACGAAGTCGTGCAGGTCGAAGCGGCGCGATTCGCCATCCACGGCGTTACGTCCGATGTCGGCGGCGGGAAGGTAGCCGACGAGCGAGACCTGCGGCGTGCGCAGCGCGTAGTCGAGGATGGGTCGCGTTTGATGGTCGTTGACGCCCGGAACGATCATGCATGCGAGGATGATGTTGAAATCGCGACGCACGAGCGCATCCAGCACGCGAAGTTTCAGATCGAGCAAATCCGCGCCGCGGATGACCGGGTAGGCGTCGCGATCGAATCCGTCGAATTGAAGACACACGGTGCGCAGCCCGGCGCACACAAGCCGCTCCAGAAAGTCCTCGTCGGCCAAACGGATCCCGTTGGTGTCGAGCTTGACGTGGAACCCCATCCGTGTGACCTCGGCGACGAAGTCGGGCAGGTCCGAACGAAGGGTCGGCTCGCCGCCGAGGACGCTGAGGATCGGCTTTGGGCCGCGCACTCGGCGCAGGACCTCCAGATACGGCGTGAGCGGCGGATCGTCGGACGCGACGTGGGTTCCGGAATCGGCGAAGCAGATGGAGCAGGTGAGGTTGCACCGGCCGATGACATCCAGATACAGCTCGTTGACGCGCCCATCGACGGTCTCGGGAACCGGTCTGGGCACTGTGTGGTCGTTGAACGCGCCATAGGCGCGATAGAAGTCCGCTCCCGTTTTGAAGACGTGCGTTCGCGGACCGCAGGCCGGGCAAGCCGAGTCGAGGTCGATGCGCCCTTCGCGCTCGACGAGCCGCGCCGCGACCCAATCGCCGCACGCGCGGCAATACGATCGCGTTTCGCGCACGGGTCGATCGGACATCTAAGAGGTCCTCCGGTCAATCGACTTCGACCACATTCGATGGCACATCCGCTCGATCACGGATGCGGGAGAGACGGGCGTCGCAGCCGCTCGATCGATGGTCATTTCCGCAACGATGCGTGTACAATGCCAAAAATTGGCTTCGTCGCAAACACGCGAGCCCGAATCCGTGACTCGAGGGCCACCCAGGATGAGTTGGAACGGTCGGTCGACCGAATCGCCATTCCAGTCCTTTCGCCGGATCGCTCTGGCTTCCCGCGCATTTCTGGCGAACGCCACCGCGCGCCAGATTCTGACCCTTGGGCGCTCGATGGCCTTTCTTCGGTCTACAAACGTTTCCGTGGGACTGATTGCGGTGACGTACAGATGCCAAAATGACTGCGTTCATTGCGGCGTCAAAGGATATTTGGTGCGGCGGTCTCGGGAACTGACTCGGGAAGAGATTTTCGATGTCGTCGATCAGATGTCCGCCATGCGGATTCCCGTTCTGGTCCTGTTCGGCGGCGAGCCTTTGATTCGCGAGGATCTCGCCGAGATGATCGCCTACGCGACAAGTCGCGGGATGCTGGTGAAAATCGACACCAACGGGCAATCCCTCGATGAGCGTAGGCTGTTCGAATTGAAGCGTGCTCGCGTCAATTTCATCGGCGTCAGTATCGATTCGGCGGACGCCGAGCGTCACGACGTCCTTCGAGCGCGTCAGGGGAACTACGCCCGCGCGGTCGAATCCGTCCAATTGTGCGTACGTCATGGAGTTCCCGTTTCCGTGGCGACGTATGCGACGCGCGAGAACATCCACAATGGAGAACTGGCTCGTGTCATTCGGCTGGGAAAAGAACTCGGAGCGACCAACGTCCGCGTATTGGAGCCAACCCTCTCGGGTCGCTGGCTGAAAGAGGAAGCGTTCTTATTGACCGAGGACGATCGTCGCGTGCTCGCGACGTTGCTCGACGGGAAATTCGTATACGGTCGATATCTGTCGGGGACCTGCCTCGCGGCTGATCGCAAGCTCCTGTTCGTTTCCGCGTACGGAGACGTTCAACCGTGCGGCTTGGTTCCATTCGCATTCGGCAACATTCGTACGGAACCCTTGGCTGCGATCGTGAGCCGGATGCACGGCCATCGATTTCTGGAAGGATTGGGACCGGACAACTGCGTCGCAAACGTCCCCAGAATACGGCTGGAGTATCTTTCCCGAGTGCCGCCGGGCGCGGCACCTCCGTGGGACATCGACACCTTGGGGCCGGCGGGCAACACGGACGGTTAGCGGGTCACGCAGGTCGTTCGTGACAATTTGCGTGCTTTCGCACAGAAATCGCGACTCCATGTTTCGCGATACTTCTGACAGGCTATAGTTGGTGCGACGGCTTGTGATGCCGATTTTCCGGGGTCGTCCATGAAGGTCGTTTTCGTTTTGGGAGCGCACGAGATCATCGGGGCGGAGTACGTCGCCGCGATGCTGCGCGCGAACGGCGTCGAGGTGGACAGCGTCTATGACGCGGAACTCTTCGACGACCTGCTCTTCATCAACCGTTCACTGGCGCGGTTGCTCGATCGAAAGCGCCGCGTGGTGCGCGAAATCGTCGACGCGCGGCCCGATCTCGTCGCATTCTCCATCGCGACGCCCAATCTGCGCTGGGCGCTTCGCATCGCGAACGGCGTGAAAGCCGTCGCCGACGTGCCCATCGTCTTCGGCGGCATTCACGCCTCGGCGGTGCCCGATCGCCTGATGCAAAACGCCTGCGCCGATTTTGCCGTTGTCGGCGAGGGCGAATTCGCGCTGCTCGATCTCGTGCGCGCGCTCGGGTCCGGCGATCGAAGCGCGGTGGAGTCCGTCGCGAATCTCTGGTACCGCCGGGACGGCGTGCCCACGGGCAATCCGCTGCGTCCCCTCAATCGCAACCTCGACGCGCTGCCGTACCCCGACAAGAGCATCTACTACCGACATGTCCCCGGCTACGCCCACTGCTACAAGCTCACGGCGGCCCGCGGTTGTCCTCACGTATGCACCTTCTGCTACCACTCGTGGTGGCGCGAGATGTACAAGGGCGACGGGGGCTACGTGCGCCGTCGATCGGTCGATGCCGTCATCGAGGAGCTGAAGGACGCGAAGAAACGATGGAATCCGCGGATCGTCCGCTTCAACGACGAGGACCTGTCGCACCACAAGGGGTGGATCACCGAATTCGCCGAACGGTATCGGCGCGAAATCGGACTCCCGTTCTGGTGCTATTCCCACCCCGCCACCATGGATGCCGACAAGGCCCACCTGCTCAAGGAGGCGGGGTGCTACCGCACCGAACTCGGTGTTCAGGCGATCTGGGACGAATCGAAAAAGATCCTCGGTCGTGTCGAATCCGTGGATCAGATCCGCGAGTCGTTCCGCGTGCTGCGCGAGGCGGGGGTCCCTGTGGCGGCGGACAACCTGTTTTACGTTCCGGGTCAGACCGTCGAGGAAATCGAAGACCTCGCGCGGTTTTACAACGAAAACCGCGTGGACATCACACAAAACGCCGCGCTGCACTATTTTCCGCGCATTCCGATCATCGAGACCGCGAGGAGCCGCGGGATTCTCAGCGAGGAGCGCGTAAGGGAACTGAACGAGGCTCCCGCGGACAAGATGGTGCTTTACGCCAGCTTCGAGTTCGACAAAACCATCGAGCGCCTGCGCGCGTACATGTCGCTGCTGCTGTTGCTGCCCAAGCGGGTGAATGACCTCATCATCCGCCGGCGATGGTGGCGCTTCATCCCCGTGCTTCACCCGATCTTCGTGTTCGGATTCGTCTCGGCGTTTCACGCGCCCAAGGCGGACTACTGGTACGAGCGGCGGCACAAAGACCGCTACCGCCGCTTCGTTTCGCGCCGGCTCAGAGAAGCGTTCGGCTTCGCCTGAAGCGTTCGGCTTCGCCTCTCCGTTCCGCGTTCAGGATACCGCGCTGATGGGCAGCGGCAGCTCCACGTTGTCCGGAATCGCCACCGTGTACTTCTCGCGGAATTGCGGATCGTTCGCGATGCACATGGCGGGGTGGACGTCGGTGATGAGCGGATGCGCCGCGATCTCGTCCAGGATCTCGCGCAGCGGGCGTTCGCTGATGTTGCCCCAACTGATCGGGATGAACGCGCACGCCTGCACGTCGCCGTAGGGAGAGACGTAGAACGTCTGTTTCTCGGCGCACAGGCATTTGCGGAACATGTTCCAGTAGACGAACTCGTGATCGATGATCGTCTTGACCTTCTCGATCTCGTCGTGCGTCAGGCGTTCGTGCTCGCTTTGCAGCCACTGGCCGGAGAGCGTCGGCAGCAGCACGCGCACGCCCGAGGCACCCAGCTCGCGCGCCATCGACACGACCTTCGGGATCTCGTCCGACTCGATGTTGGCCCTCGACGCATACGTGCCCACGGTCACCGGAATGCCCGCGCTCACGCACGCGCGGATCGCGCGCACCGCCGCCTCCCACGCGCCCTTATAACCGCGGAAGGTGTCGTGCTTTTCGGGGTCCGCCGCGTCGAGGCTCACCGAGATGTTGTTGATGCGCGCGCGCTGGAGCTGGGCCGCCTTCGCTTCGTCGAGGAAAAAACCGTTGGTGTCGATCTTCACCATCATGCCCTTGCCCGCGGCGTACTCCACGATTTGGGGCAGGTCGTCGCGCAGCAGCGGCTCGCCGCCGACGAGGTTGAGCACGACCACGTTGAGGTCGAAGATTTGGTCGATCGCGCTCTTCATCTGATCGAGCGTCATCTCCTTCGACCGATGGATGCCGTATCGGCCCATGCCGCAGTGAAGGCAGTTGTACTGGCAGCGGTATGTCACCCCCAACAAGCCGGCCGTCACCTTGGTCGATTTCTGGCGAATCATCGCCTTGGCGAGCGTCTCGATCTGAAGCGCCGTCGCGTTCTTGATGAAGGTCCGATAAACGAGCTTGTTTCCCTTGACCGTCTCCAGAAAGCTCATCGCTGCCCCCGTTCGGCCCCGCGGCCGTCGCGTGAGAATCGGTTCTCGAGACCCGAGCGGAACAACCGCTCGAACTGCGTGAGGAGTTGACGTTTCGTCTTCGCGTCGATGACCGGTCCATCGATCCCAAAACCGCGCGCATCGGTCGTGAGGTGAATCAGCGACCCCGTCAAGAATCGCGCCATCGTGTCGGGATCGCCCTTTCGGAATTCGCCATTCGACATGCCGCCCGCGACGATGTCGCGCAGGAGTGTGTGCAGCGCGCTCATGTGCCCCTCCACGAGTGGCGGCCGGCATTCGCCGGACGCGACGACGCCGTGCAGCACGATGCGGTGAACGTGACCGACGGCGACGACGTGTTCGATAAACCGCTCCGCCACCCGCGCCAGGCGATTCCACGCACCCGCGCGCGACGAGAGGTCGGCCTCGATCTCGTGAAACAGGCCGGCGAACAGGCTCTCGAAAAGAGCATCCCGAAGAGCCGCCTTGTCGCCGAAGTGATAATAGATCAACGCCAGATTGACGCCGGCTTCGTCGGCGATATCGCGCACCGAAATTTTCTCGAAGCATCGCCCGGCGTGGAGATGTCGCGCAGCGAGGAGAATTTTCCGCCGCGTGTCCGCGCCGTGCGCTTCCGTGCCCGCGCCCATCCCGCACCCCTGGGAATTCACCGATTAAACGAACGTTCAATCAAGCGGATAATTCAATTCGATGTCGATGTCAAGAAATATTGCTCCTGGGTGTGCATTGGGTTCGCGGCCGGCCGAGTCTGGCGAAGGCGCCTTTGCGTGAATTGCATTACCGAGTGCCGTGGTGGGCTCGCGGAATTGTCCGTGACGCTCACAATTCGGCCCGGTCGCGCTTGACCGGGCGAAGCGTTCGCCGAATATGATGTGAATCAGTCCGCTTGATCGCTTTGTTGTGAGGCGGACAGCGCTATCCGCGATCTTCCCCCGGTGAAAGTCGCGGCGCGTAGGTGGGTCGGGAGTGAGCTTGTCGTCATACCGTCGTGAAACGCGTACCCTTTGTCCTTCGTGCCGGTCCCTGGCTCCCGCGGTCATCCGCGACGACGGCGAGGGCCTCGCGATGGACGTCGCGTGCCCGCATTGCGGCGACGCACGTCGCCCCTTCGCGAAGGACGGCGGCTTTCTGAGAGCCGTCGAACCCTTCGTCGACCGAAGCAACGAGCGCACGCAGCCCGACGATTTTCGCGGTACCTGCGATTTCATTCATGTCGCCCGCGATCTCTATATCGACGTGACGGAACGGTGCAATTTCGACTGTCCGATCTGCTACACCAACGCCAACGCGAATCCCGGGCCGGATCTGACGCTTGAAGAGATCTACGCGGGGGTGGACGCCCTGCCGCCGGGGATCGTCGTCTCGCTGCTGGGTGGCGAACCGACGCTGCGCAAGGATCTGGCGGCGATCGTGCGGCACATCGTGGACCGCGGACACCTCGTCAAGCTTATCACCAACGGCACACGGCTCACCGACGAAAGGATCGAAGAGTTGCGCGATGCCGGCCTTCGTTGGGTGGTGCTTCAGTTCGACGGTTTTTCGGACGAGATCTACCTGAAAACGCGAGGCCGTCGTCTTGTCGAGGAGCGCTTCGCGGTCATCGAGCGATTGTCGAAAAAGGACATGATCATCGTCCTCGCGTCGATGATCGTCCCCGGCGTCAATGACGATCAGGTCGGGCGTATCCTGCACTTCGCGCTGTGCCACCCGAGCATCGTGCAGATCGGATTTCTGCCGGCGTCAAATATCGGTCGCAACGGCATCGACGATCTGGAGATGGGCGGTTTCATGCGCCTGCTGGCGGAACAGACCGGAGGTCGAATCACGGCGGATGATTTCGTTCGCGCCTCACGCCAGGGCGACCGCTACACGCGACTGACCGGAAATCTGGCGTACAAGGCGCGCACATGCGTGCAGGGTTTGTTCTTGTATCACGACGGATATCGTTCGCGGGACACGGCGAAGAGCGCGAACGGCGTCGCGCACCCCGCCGAGCTGCACGATGGAAAAACGCTCGTGCCGATCGATCGCGCGCTCCTGTCCGCGACCGCCGTCCGGCAGCCCACGCGGGTGGCGGGCGCGCTGGCGCACATTGCACGCTGGAACCGCGAGCCACGCCATCCGCACCTGTTCGGCGTCGTGATCGAAAAATTCCGCGATCGCAACGCGCTCGATTTCGACGACGCGAAAAACTGCACGAAGGTGTATCTCACCCGGGACGGGCTCATCCCCAACTGCCTTTACAACATCCAGGTTCGACCCGAACGGCGCGCCCATGACCACGCAGCCCCTTGAGGATCTTTACAAGACGACCGAGAGCCTTTGCCCCGAGTGCGGCGAGCGTCTGCCCGCGGCCGTGGTGCGTCGCGGGCGCGAGTTGCACATCCGTGTGGAATGCGAGCGCCACGGGGCGACGGAGACGCTGTTCAAGAAGGATATCGGATTCTACGCGGAGGTGTCGGCGATCGCGAACGAGACGCCGGACGTCGCGAAGTCCGTGACCCCGCAGTGCACGGTCGATCTCGCCATGGCCAAGATCATCGCGATCGACTTGACGCAGGACTGCAATCTGGCGTGCCCGGTGTGTTTCGCCGACGCCAACGCCGAGGCGGTCCCCGCCCTTTCCACCGAGTTCATCCTCGACCGCCTTGCGCAAATGCCGGCGAAGAAGCTGGAGATCACACTGCTTGGCGGAGAGCCGACACTGCGCGAGGATCTTCCCGAGATGACGCGGAAGATCGTGGACATGGGCTTCAAGCTCAAGCTCATCACCAACGGCCTGCGTCTCGAGAATCTGGAATATGCGAACTCGCTTCGCGATGCCGGGCTGGAGTGGCTGATTCTGCAGTTCGACGGATTCCGACCGGAAATCTATCGCACCCTGCGCGGGCGCGACCTGCTGGAACGCAAGCTGCGCATCGTGGAGTCGGTCGGCGAACTCGGATTCAAGACGTGCCTGGCGATGATGGTCGTGGCGGGCGTCAACGACGATCAGATCGGCGAGATGATCCGATACGGGTTTCGGCAAAAAGGCGTCAAACACATCGCGCTGCTGCCCGCGTCGTCGCTGGGGCGCGACATCATGGGGCTCGGTGCGTCGCATCTGCACGCCGAGGATCTGATGGACCTCATCGAGGGACAGACGGACGGGCGTGTGACGCGCGACGACTTCCTGACCACGATGCGCATGATGAAGCGTGTTCACGACGTCACCGGCCACATCGATTTCAAACAGCGTTCGTGCTTTTTCCCGATGCCGTTGGTGGGCGACGAGGGCGACTTCGTCCCCGCGTCGCGGCTGGTGAAGCCGGGCGGAATCTCGCGGCACGTGCGTTATTGGGGCAAGGCGTCGTTCATCGCGCGCAACCTGTTTTCGATCGACACGTCCGAGATGCCCGACCACTTTCTCTACCTGTCCATCGAAAAACTCTACGGCGCGCGCGGCATCGACCTGCAGGACGCGGGACAGTGCAACACGCTTTATCTGACGCGCGAGGGTCTGACGCCGAGTTGCATCTACAATGCCATGTACCGGGGGTCGTCACCGTCATGCGGATCTTACTGATCGGAGCGCCCGCGTTCCTGCGTGTCTATCTCCCTCCGCTGGGGCTCGGATATCTTGCGTCTGTCGCCCGCGCTCGCGGCCACGAAGTCGAAATCCTCGCGCTCACAAACCGCCCCACGCCGTCGCTGGGCGGCATCGAGCGCGCGGTGCGGGACTTCGCCCCCGACGTGATCGGCCACACCGCGCTCTCGCCCTCTTTCAATTCGAGCATCCGCATCATGCGCGCGTTGCGCACGGTCGCGCCGAACGCCCTGCAGGTGCTGGGCGGTCCTCACCCGACCGCGCTTCCCGAGCACACGCTGCAATCGACGGGCGCCGATCACGTCATCATCGGCGAGGGCGAGATCACGTGGAACGAATTTCTGGCCGCGATCGAAACCGGCGGGGACACGCGCGGCATCGCGGGGCTTGCGACGCGGATCGGCGACGAAATCCACATCGGCCCCCGGCGCGATTTCGAACCGGATGTCAACGTGTTCCCCGAACCGGCATGGGACCTTCTGAGGCCGGAGTCGTATCCGCAGGCGCCGCCGCAGGGTTTGCAGCTCCGCACCCCGGCCACGCAGTTTCTCACGTCGCGCGGCTGCCCGTGTTCGTGCTCATACTGCGCCGCGAACCGCACCATGAGCCGAACGTTCCGCCCCCGCGACACGGAACTCGTCGCGAACGAAATCGAGCGGTTGCAGCGCGACCACGGCATCCGCGAGCTGATGCTCCTCGACCTCAACTTCACGTTCGAGCGCAAACACGCCCGCGCATTTTGCGAAACACTGCTGCGTCGCGGCATCGACATCGCGTGGAAGCCTTTGGCGGGCTTTCGTATCGACGAGATCGACGAGCCGATTCTGACGCTGTTGCGCCGCGCGGGGTGCTATCAGCTCATCTTCGGCATCGAGTCGTTCCATCCCGAAACGCTCAAGACGATCCGCAAGGATCTGGACGCCGGCGTGATTCACGAAAAAATCCGTCTCGCCAAGCGCCTCGGGTTTTTCACGGCGAGTTTTTTTATCATCGGATCGCCGGGCGAGACCGAGGAGCGCGTGAATTTCACGATTCGCGAGGCGTCGAAGAGCCCGCTCGACTTCGGCGCGTTCTTTTGCTGGACGCCCATGCCGGGCGCGGCGGATTGGGTGCATCTGAAGAGCCGAATCGAGCCGTGCGACTTTCGGTGGGAGAGCCTCAACTACGATGCCGCGATCTACTCCGACACCATCCCGCACGCGACGCTGTCGAAGCTCATTCGCAAGGCGCACATGCGCTTTTACATGAAGCCGAGGCGCTGGCCCAAGCTGATGCGGCTGATCCGACCGCGATCGTTCCGGTATTTCGCCGAATTCGCGATGGACTACATTCGCGGGACGCGCGGTCAGCCGCGCCTAGCGGACTAGACGACCCATGCGCGTCGCGTTCTGCTACCCGGGTTTCGAGTCGCTGTCGATCGAGATGTTGTCGACGGCGCTCAAACAGCACGCCCATGACGTGCGCCTGTTTTACGACCCCCAGCTCTTCGACGACTTCTTCATCCGCAACCGCCGCCTTGCCCGGGCGTTCGAGATGCGCGACGACCTCGTCGATCGCGTCGTCGCGTGGCATCCCGATGTCGTCGGCTTGTCGGTGGTCACGCACAACTACCGCTGGGCGCTCGACATCGCGCGACGGATCAAACGGCGCATCGACGTTCCGATCGTGATGGGCGGCGTTCATGCGACGCTGCTGCCGGAAAAGACGCTCGAAAACGACGCCATTGACTATGTGGTTCGCGGCGAGGGCGAATTCGCGCTGCTCGAACTGCTCGAGTCGTTCGACGGGCGTCGCGACGCGTCGTCGATCCGCAACCTGTGCTTTCGCGACGGGCCGCGCATCGTCCGCAATCCGCTGCGTCCGCTGTTCGAGGGGCTCGACACACTGGGCCCGCCGGACAAGAGCCTGTACGACGACGTGAGCCCGCACTTTCGCATCGGCTATCAGACCATTACCGGGCGGGGTTGCCCCTACCGCTGCTCATACTGCTTCAACAACTACTACAAGAAGCAGTACGAGCGCGGCGGTTCGTTCGTGTTCCGTCGTCGCCCCGAGGACGTGCTGGCGGAGCTCGAGGACGCGAAGGGGCGTGGACGGCTTCGTTTCGTCATGTTTGTCGACGAAAATTTTTATTGCGACGCCGACTGGACCGACACGTTTCTGGCCGGCTATCGCGAGCGCATCCGCGTTCCGTTCTGGTGCCTCGCGCATCCCGGAACGGTGAACGACGACGTGGTGCGCCAGTTGGCGGCATCGGGGTGCGTCGAGGCGCAGA
>CAZPJD010000199.1:0-27117 GCA_964586775.1 uncultured bacterium
GTCATCCGCCGCGTCGTCGTTATCGTCTCCGACATCGTCCCCATCGGTCGGGGCTTCGTCGTCGGCGGCGTCGTCGTCGCCGCCGAACCAGTCGTCGTCTGCGTCGTCGTCCCACCAGCCGCCGTTGTCCCAGTTCGACCACGAATCGACGGTCTGCTGGTAGTTGAGTTCCATCGCCCGGAACACCTGATCGGTAGTCACGAGGCGCACCCAGTCGAGCACGTCGTCGCAATCGCCGCAGCGAACGAGACCCTGCTCCACCGAGCCGATGTCATCGTCGCCGGTGGAACCCTCGGTTCCGCAGCCGGCGATGGCCAGCATCCAGATGGCGAGGACGGGAATCAGCGCTCCCGGGAACAACCGCCGTGTCCAATTCGCCCATGGCATGATCTGCAAGCCTCCGAATCCGAGCACTCAAATCGACCGACTCAAAAACCCGGCCGCCCCACGGGCGCACCGAGGCCCAATACCAATGATATATCTAGCAAAACCCGTTCCTCATGACCATTCGTCGATATTTCGGCCAGTTAGCGCAGTCCGCCTCGGGAAACCGCGCGCGAATCGCATCAGATTTTCGGCGTCGCCTCGAATTTCTGAGGGGGAAACCCTCGACTTTCTCACCAGTTGGGCACGGCCGACCCCACGGGGGTGAATGTCCGCATCAAGTGCTGACGCCCGGTCATGGCACCGTATATTCGGTTGTCGAGGCCACCAAATTCTCACCGTACGCCGTGATGGCGACCTGATCGCCCGCCGCGAGATTCACGGCGAACTCGGCCGCGCCGTCCGAGTCGGTCGCGTGCCGGACGAGCACCCCGCCCCGCACCGACAGAGCCACGTCGACGCCCGAAGCCGGCGCGCCGTCCCGTTCGACGCTCACCGCGATCGTCTGGTAGCCCGACTCCAGCGACTCGGGCGCCGCGAGCGCCAGCGCGCCGGGCGAGTCGGTCCAGATGCGCAGCATCGGATCGCCCATCAGCAGCACCGAGCGCTGCGTGTACCATTCCGCGCCGGGGAACATGTCCATGGGAAAATTCACGCGCCCGTCGCCGAGCGTGACGTACGCGACCTCGGACCACAACGTGCGCCGCGCGTTCATCAGCGCGTCGCCCAGAATCGAGTCGCCCTCGATGAAGATCGAGCGCGTGAGCGCGTGGTTGAACTGCACCCCGCCGACGGGGCCGAGCCCGATCAGCGCGTTGCCGATGTACGCCACCGCGCCGCCGTCGGGATTGTTGACGAGAATCTCGGCGACCGAATCGTCGTTGTCGCCGTCCTGCGGCGGGTTGTCGCCGTTGTCGTAGGCCTTGTCCGCGAAGTTCCCCGACAGGCACGACGTGGTGACGAAAACAAACGGCACCTCGTTCTGCAAATTCTTCGCGAAGGTCCGGCTCATCAGGAGCGTGAGCCAGTTGTAATCGCCGTGCGTGTTCGTGACCGAATACGCGTAGCCGTCGTTCTCGAACGCCGCTCGCACGAGATCCGTGGTCCCCACCTCCGCGCCGACGAGATCGGCGAATAGCTCGGTGCCGTAAAGGCGGCGCATCGTCGTCTGCATCGTCTCGGGGATGTAGTCGTGGATCAGCGGCTCGTGCATCATCCCGCCGTCGATGTCGCCCACGATGGGCACCGACGCCGCAACGTCGGCGAGAAAGATCGGCGAGATCGCGCGCTCGGCCACGGCCCCCTCGCCCGACTCGTAACGCATTGCCTTGGCGACGTACCCGGCGGCCTCGTCCGCGGTCTGCACCGGCACACGGCCGATGGCGATCTCGGGCTCGCGCAGGTCTTCGAGCGCGACGTCCTCGTCCTCCTCGCCCGCCGTGCCATCGCCGTCGGCGTCCCAGTCGAGGCCGAGTTCCTCGAAATACGTCTCGATCGGCGCGGTGCCGAAATAGTCCTCGAGCGCCCAGACCTCGCTGTAACCGCGAAAATACGGAATCACGTCCGCGTCGCCGCCCAGCAGCACGTAACGCACTCCCTCCGCCGCGCGCGCGGCGAGGTAGTCCTGCAGATCCGCCGCGCTCGCTCCCGCGCCGACCGCGTCGTCCAGCGTCACCACGTCGGTGCGCAGCCCCGTGCGATCCTTCCAGTCGGCGAAGGTCGTCCACGCATCGGCCATAGCGGCGTTGGTGACGATCAGCGCGACGGGCTCGTCCTCGCGGGCGTTGTCGTCCACCGGGCCGTCGGCGTCGTCATCGTCGTCGCCGCCGGACTCGTCGTCGATGACGGTATCCGAATCGTCATCATCATCGCCGCCGCCGGCGCACGCCGTCGCGAGCGCGGCGATCACGGCCATGCACATCAGCACACCCAACCACCGGCGTATCGAGGTCATTTCGCGGACTCCCCGTTGTTCGGCGCGGATTCTAGCACAACGCGGGGATGAGAACATGCCCCAGAGGGCGATCCCTGACGCGAAGACAAGGCGAGCGAGCGCTGCGATTCGGAATCGTGTCCGCGGCATGCCGCAGACGAGAAATTGCGTTCCGGTGCAATCCAAGACTCAATGTACGGTAACAACCATCGGGAGACCGTTGCTCGAATCCGCACAGTTGTCGGTAATGAAAATCTCGCCTGACTTGAATCCGTATCCGATACGGTCAAGTTCCGTAACGATCGAAAACGGCGCATCTTCGGTTGCTTCGCATGGCATATCCAATGGAATACGGTTTGTCAAAATCCAACCGAATTCTCTCCAATGAAACCAGACATCTCCGCGTCCCGTATTGCACTCAACGTCCGAATACGCGAAAGCCAGTTCGACAGTGTCTTCGAACGTGATATTCAACGGTTGCGGCGTTTCCACACCATTGACGAACGCGGAAACGCTCATCAGTTCGGTCGGGTGGTTTCCTAAACACAGAAAAGGATTATTCTGAATATCCGTGTCGAATGGGATAGCATCGCACTCCTCGCTGCACTGATCGAGAACGTACAGCACGCCGTGTTGCGGACCACGTTCGACAAAATCAACGGGGAAAAACGACAATCGAAGTGGGTTTTCCTCTTGGTCGCAAGGCAGGTCGGCCGGCACTTCCATGACGAAATTTAAAGTCTCACCTCGATAGGCCAAGCCCCCTCCGGCGAGATTGCAGTCGGGATCGTCGTAGTCCGCGACGAGTGTGACCATTGTTCCTTGGTCACCAGAAATCGGCAACGGTGTATCAACGCCGTCCACCTCGAAATGAACGTTTGAAACGACCGGAGGTTGGTTGGATTCGCATTCCGAGTCGTCGTCGTCGTCCCAAGCGTCGTCGCCATCGAGGTCGTCATCAGATTCATCGTCCGAGACGTCGTCATCTTCGTTCGTCGGCGCTCCGTCGTCATCGCTGCCGGAGGCGTCGTCATCAACCTGCCCTGAGTCCGTCGAGGTGTCGTCGCTCGATGGGCACGCCATCGCGAGCGCGGCGATCACGGTCACGAACATCAGCACGCCCAACCGCCGGAGGATCGCGGTCATTTCGCGGACTCCCCGTTGTTCGGCCCAGATTCTAGCACAACGCGAGGATTGGAGCATGCATTTTGTAGCAGTCCTTCCGCGCACCACCTGTCGATCAGCGCGCGCGCGTACGAATCGTACACGTGCGGCGGGGGGTGCGCTTCCAGATACTCCGGCGCGTCGATTTCGGGCGGCACGCACCACGGATCGAATCCGGCGCTCGCGGCGAGGTCGAGCAGATCGGCGACCTCGGCTCGATCGGCGCACGGCATCACGAACGCGCGGATCGGCACCACCGGGCCGTGTTTCGCGACAAAATCCGCGAGCGCGCGGCGGTGGTGTTCGCGCTGAACCACCACGAGCCGCTCCTGCCGCGCCTCGGCGCTCATCATGCGATTGCCGTGCGCGAGCAGCAGCAGCGCCAGGCGCGAACGCGCCGCGAAAAAGCCGAGCGGGCGCTCGCCGAAATGCGGCGGCATGACGAAGTATTCCGCGGCGAGCGTCGCGTCTTTTTTGAACGGCTCGATGCGCGGGCGGTCTTTCAAAAACGCGCGCGGGCCCGTGAGGAAGAGTTGAAACACGATCAGATCCGGCGACGCGCCCCGGGAGATCAAGTGATCGCCGAGCGCCGCCATCTGCGCGGGGCCGTAAGAATTCACGCCCGCGTTCCACACCTCGTATCGCCCCGCGCCCGCCGCGTTCAGCCGCCGCTCCATTTGGGCCGAGAGCGTTTCGTCGTCGCTGACCGACGCGCCGAAGGTCGTCGAGCTCCCGAGGATCAACACACGAAAGACGCCCGCCGGTTTGACCTCGTCGCGCTCCGGTCCACGCACCCCGAGCGCGTTGATCGACACCACGCGGCGCGGCTGCCCGGGTCGCTCGTACACGTCCTTCGCGCCGGGCGTCAGCTCGATCAGCCGCTTGGGGTCGTCGCTCTCGCGGTGCACGGAAAGATCCGCCGCCTGATAAAAAAGCAGATCCGCGGCGTAGGGCGGGAACGGGAGCGCGTGAAGCCAGATTTCCGCGACGAGGACGCCGAGGATCATCAGCGCGAGCGCCACGCGGAATTGATGCCGCGCCGCCCAGGTGAGGGCGCGCACCACCGCCGACGGCCGTCCCGACGCGGCCGCATGCTCGTCGCGATTCCTTGTCACACGTTCGCGTGTGCCACGTTTGGGCGCGCGCGCCAAGGGGTCGTCACTGCGCGACAGGGGATCGTCCCTTCCCCGGCCGCGCCCACGTCGCTATGATCCGCGCATGCCCCGCGAAACGGACTCTGGAAAACGACCCGCGTACGTCGCGCCGCTCGTCACCGTCCTCGCGATTCTATTGATCGAGGTCGTTTGCCGGTTGGCCGTCGCCCCCAGCCGCCTCGAAAAAATCCTCGCGATTTTGGAACGCGACCCCGCCCTGATCTGGCGGCTACGCGCGAATCTGATCACGGTTTTCGAGAACCAGCCCGTGCGCACCGGCGCGCAGAACCTGCGCGGCGCGACCATTGCCGTGCCCAAGCCGGCGGGGACGTTTCGCGTGGTGGCTCTCGGCGCGAGCCCGACATTCGGCTGGGGCGTGCCAGAGGCCGACGCCTACCCCGCGTGGGCGCAGACCGTCTTGAAGGAACGAGGGCTGACGATCGAGGTCATCAACGGCGGCACGCCGGGCTACACCACGTGGCAGGGGGTGCGTCGTTTGCGCGACCACGTGCTGGGTTGGTCGCCCGACGTGGTGACGGTTGCCTACGACCTGAACGATCTGGACCGCTTTCGATTCTTCAACAACGACGGCCGCGTCGATGCCGAGCAGCAAGCCGATTCGCCCGCGCGTGTGGCGATTCAGAACGCGCTCAACCGCAGCGCGGCGTACGGCTTCTTGCGTCGCGGGTTGTTGCGTGCGGCGAGTCGGCAGGGCGCGTTCGATCCCGAGGCCATGCCGCGCCGCGTGCCGCTCGAACATTACCGCTCGAATCTGCTGGAGATCGACCGCATCTGCCGCGAGAATTCCGTGGAACTCGTGTATCTGAAGATGCCGATCAACCTGCCGTTTCACCGGCTCACGGTGATCGACCGCGACGCTGCCGCGAACGAAAAGCGGGCCGGCGACGAAGCCCGCGCCGGGGGCGACTGGCCGCGCGCGCTCACGCACTACCGCGACGCGCAGCGGCTCGACCCGACCATCGTCGCGACGTATCAGGCGCTGCTCGAGGCCGAGCGGCACGAGGGGCTCGAAACCGAGGCCGAAAAAACCGAGGACCTGATTCCCTTTGTCGCCGCGTTTCGCGACCGGGCGGATCTGGAGTACAATCGCGCCGTCGAGAACATCGCGCGCGAAACGTATCGACCGCTCGTGGACGTGGTGGCGGCGTTTGACGCCGACGGCCGGGGCGACGGGCTGTGGAACTCGGTTGAAGACCCGTTCCACCCAAACGCCGCCGGGCACCACATCATCGGCGAGCTGGTCGCCGGGCGGATCGAGTCCATCGCGCGCGCGAACGGTGCGCATCCATGAGGATTCGGCAGTGAGACGCTGGCTCGGTCGATATCTGTGGCTCGTGATCCTGATCGCCATCTTCGCGGGGATCGTGTTTTTCACGTTCACGGGGAACGACACGCTGCTGCCCGCGATTTATCGCTGACGTTTGCGCCGAGTTTCTCATCACCAATGGAGGTTGCCCATGAAACGAAGGTTGGCTCTGGGGATTCTGGTCGTCCTCGCGCTCGCGACGCTGGCGTACGCCGCGGGCGAACTCAAACCCGGCACGGCGGTGTTCGCCGAGTGGGTCGCCAACGGCTGGTACCACGGCAAGATCGACAAGAAGTGCGACGCGGGCTGGCACATCGCCTTCGACGACGGCGACAAAAAGTGCTGCACAACGGCTCAGATCGTGGCCGACGTCGTACCCGCCAAGACGGCCGTGAAGGTGGGTGCGAAGGTGCTGGCCGAGTGGACCAACGGCAAGTATTACC
The DNA here is from genome assembly GCA_964586775.1 of uncultured bacterium. Lineage (GTDB taxonomy): Bacteria > Lernaellota > Lernaellaia > JACKCT01 > JACKCT01 > JADLEX01. The sequence goes on from CAZPJD010000199.1 coordinate 6,406, forward strand.
CGGGCAAGGTCGCGGCGATCAACGGCGCGAACTATGCCATCGCGTTCGACGACGGCGACAACGGCTCGGTCGCGCTCGCCAAAATTCGGCTTCGCTGAAGATCGGGAGCCGCCGCGTCGTGCGGCGCGGCGGCGTCCTCCTTCACTCCAAGGTCATCTCGATACCGGGCTCAACGAAGCAGAATCGCATCGCCACGTCGCGCGCATCCAGTAGCAGTTCGCGCACAGCGGCGCGGTAGATCGCACCCTGTCGCCGATAACGTTCCAGGTGCTGGGCCACGCGGTCGGCCGTCACCGAATCGGTCTTGTAGTCGACGATCACGACGCGGTCGTCACCCAGGATGCACAGCAGATCGATGCGTCCGGTGAAATCGGCCACGGCTTCACCTTCGAGCGCGCCTGTCCACGTGAACGGCACCTCGACGAATCGCCGCGCCTCGGCCAGCTCCGCGAAAACCGGCATCCGCGAAAATGCGTCGAGCCATTTCAAGAGTTGTTCGCCTCCCCGCTCGCCGAACTCGAATTCGCGCGCGACACCCGCGCACGCCGCACGCCAGCCGTCGCGATGCGCCCAGTCGAGTCGCTCCATCAGCGCGTGAAAAGCCGAACCGAGTCGCTTGGCTTCGTCGGCGGCACGCCGCGCGGCCTCCGAGTACCGCTCGTCCTCGTCGTGCTCGCTCGGCGAAACGATCGTATCCGCGACCGACACGCGCGAGGCCGCGATTTCGCCGCGCCGCGAGATCAACTCGTCGATGCGATCCCGCTCCGACGGCGTCGGCTTCACCTCGCGGGCGACCGACCGTTGGGCGTAGGGATCGGCGACAAAATTCGGTTCGTCCACGTCGAAGTCCTCGAAGCGCGAAACTCGGCGAGCAAACGACGGCTGCGCGGCGAGGTAATCGTCGATCGCTCCGGCTCGCGCGAGGATTTCCAGAAACCCCGCCGGCTTCGAGGGCTCGCCCGTCTTCGCGTTCGTCGTGACGCGGCCGAACAGCGGCAAGACCAGCCAGTCGCGGGCGCGCGTCATCGCCACGTAGAGCAGACGCGTTCGCTCGGCGCGCTCGAATTCCTGCTCCCGCTCGCGAAGTTCCTCATACATCTCCGTCTCGAATCCCTTCGCGAGACGCACCCCGATCTCTCCCGTGGCTCGATGAAAAGCCACCGCACCGCCCGCGCCTTCCTGAAAACGGGCGTGCAAATCAGGCAGGATGACGATGGGCCAGTCGAGCCCCTTCGCCTTGTGGATCGTGAGCAGTGAGACGATGTTGTCGCCGTCCTCCACCACCGCGTGATCCGGCTCTTCGCGATCGCTGTCCATGTCTGTCGCGAGGCGGCGCACGAACTCCTCGAACAGCGCGTGTTCGGCGTCGGCCGCCGCCGCGCGATCGAGAATTTTTTCCAGATTCGCGACGGCGACATCGCCGCGCCGAAACACCGCCGCGGTGGTCGTCACATCGGCCATGTCGAACAGTGCGCGCGCGGTCGCGGCGCATCCACGTTTGTTGCGCGCGGCGGAAATCTCGCCCAGCGCGCGCAGATGCTTCGACATCCGGTCATCCGAGCCGAAATCGCCGAACAGGTCGAATGCTCCGTGCGTCAGACGATTTCGCAGAAGGTCCTCGTCCGAAAATCCCACAAAGTCGCACGTCAGCCACTCGGCGAGCGCGAGCGTGTCCGCCGGATCGGCCAGCGCCCGCAGCCCCGCGACGATGCCGGTGATCTCGGGCCTTCGGTAGTATGCCTTGCCCCCGACGACGAGAAACGGCACGCCGTGCGCACGCAATTCTTCCTCCATGTCGTCAAAGGTCGTCCCGCGCCGGTTGAGGATCGCCACGTCGCCAAACGTCATCGGGCGGATGCGCCCGGTCACGGGATCGGTGATCGGCAGGCCATCGCGCTCGCTCTTCGCGATCCACCGCGCGATCGCGGCGTAAGACAGATCGTTCGGCCGATCGGCCTTGCCGAGCGCGCGCGTCGAACGCAGCACGACGACGCCCGCGCCCTTGGGAGCGCGTCCCTTTCCCGAATCGAGTCGTCCCGCAACCAGCGGCACGTAGCGCGGGTCCTTATCGGTCGCGGCGTCGCCCGGCCAGATCGCGGCGAAGATGTCGTTGACCGCGTCGATGATGGCGGGCGCGCAGCGAAAGTTGACGGTGAGAAAATGCGGCGCGCCGTTCGCCAGCCAATCGGTCTTCGCCCGTTCGTAGATCTCGATGTCGGCGCGGCGGAATCGGTAGATCGACTGCTTGGGATCGCCGACGACAAACAGGCGCGGTTTCGCGTCGCCGCGCCCAACCGAAATCCCCGCGAGGCGAGCGGCGATTTCGACCTGCAGCGGATCGGTGTCCTGAAATTCGTCGATCAGGATTTCGTCGTAGAGCCCCGCCAGATCGGCGCGCACGTCGTCGGCATTCTCCGATAACATCCGATTCGCGCGCACGAGCAGGTCCTGAAAGCCCAGCAGGCCGAGGCGACGTTTGCGTTCGTCGAACCTCCGCGCGAAGTCGCGCGCGAGATCAAACACGTCCCACACCACCGCGGCATTCATGATCGTGAGATACTTCTGAACCGCGCCGGCCAGCTCGTCACGCGCCGCCTTGAATGCCTCCAGCCCTCCGGACGCCCATTTCTTCGCCGATCCGCCCTGTCGATTCGGTTTCGGCGCGACCTGTCGTTTTTCGTCGGTCGAATTCGGATCGAACCGGTCGAGGGCATCCAGATATTCGAGCCCGCGCATGGCTGCGAGATCACTCGAATCGATGCATGTTCCCGAAACGAGTTCGCGCAGCGCCGCCGCCCGAATCCGAATTTCGGTCCACTCCCGTTCGCGATCAAAGGTGCGTTGCGCGGCCGTGCCCGCGAGCAGATCGGCATCGCGACAAACGGCGCCGCACATGCGCCACAGCGCGTCGGCATCGTCGCGCCTCGCGCGAACCGGCAACGCGCGCCAGAGGGCGAGCAGCGCGGGCGGTGGATCGGCGACGAGTTTGTCGAACCACCGGTCGTACACATCGGCGCGCAGCTCGTCCTCGGCGCCCTGATCCAGAATCGTCGCGAGCGGATCCATCGCGGCCTGCAGGGGACGGCGCTTGAGCAGCGACTGACAGAACGAATGGATCGTGCTGATCGACGCCGCATCGATCTCGGCGAGCGCGCGGCGCGCCGGCGTCGTACCCGGCGACTTCGCCAGTTCGGCCTGAAGCGCCTCGCGGATCTTTGCGCGCAGTTCCGCCGCCGCTTTTTCGGTGAACGTGATCGCCGCGATCCGGCGAATGGCGACGCCCTCGTCCACGATGAGGCGCAGGATGCGCTCCACCATCGTGCGCGTCTTGCCGGTGCCGGCCCCGGCCTCGATCCACGTCACGCCGGTGCGTTCGCGGATCGCCGCGTCACGGGCTCTCTGATCCTCAAGCATCGCCGCTCTCCTCTTCGCCCGCGCCGTCGGACTCCACGACGAGCGACGTCATCCACGGATGCGGCGTTTTCTGTCCGCCCAATCGCGCGGCCCGCGCCCGGGCGACGCGATCGCAGATGCGCCTCGCGTCGCAGCGCGCGCACATCGGGCTTTCCACCGCCGCCACGTCGGCGCGCGGAACGAATACGCCCGACGCGATCCCGCCGCGCACACCCGCGATCACCGCGTCGATCGCGTCCATGCGCTCGGCGAGCACCTGGGACGACATGCGCACCCGCGTCGGCGATTCGTCGCCATTTTTGTCCTTCAGATACCGGTACTCGCACTCGACGCGCCCCCGGAGCGTGGGGTCCGACGCAACAAGCGCGCGGGCGTAGATCGGCAGTTGCAGCGTCTGGCCCGCGTTGAGGTCGTCGTCCTCCAGCGCGCCGCCGAGTACGCGATTCGATGCGCGGCCGGTCTTGAAATCGATGACGCGAACCCCACCATTCGCGAGGTCCTCGATGCGGTCGATGCGTCCGCGCAGAAACGATTCCCCGCTCTCGGCGTCATCCAGCGTCTGCTCGGTCCGCACGCGCGTCGCATCGGCCGACCACGCCGCGCCCGCATCCCACAGCGCGCGCATCCGCCGGACCAGCACCTCCAGTTCGATCTCGGCCAGCGCGCCGACCGCCGCTCGCCCGGCCGCTGCGAGCTTTTCGTACTCCGCGCGCAGGCAGGATTGCGCCGCTTCGACATCCCCGCCCGCGCCCGCCACCGCGAGCGCCTTGTGGATCAGCTCACCCGACGCGCGTTCGTCGAGCGTCAGGGCGTCGTCCGGGTCACCTTCCGACGCGAGCCCGATGATTCGGAATAGCAAATGCCGCCGCGGGCACTGGACGTAGTCCTCGATCTCGGTGACGCGCATCGACGGTTTTCGCGAACGCATGTCGCGCAACGCGTCTTGGACGTCGGGCGTCGCGCAAAGGCCGTCGTAGCCCGTGAAATCCGCCGTTTCGTATCGCGCGGACTGACGCCGCCGACGCAGGTCGAAGCCCGGCGACACGTCCCGCAGATACAACGTCGAGAGCCCCGGTCGCTCCGACTCCAGTGCGCGGGCCGCCGCCACATCGTGCTCCGTCGTCGTTCGCGGCGCGGCCACCTCACCGCCGAAAACCGGCATCAGTTTGACGACTCCATTTGCGTGCTCGAACTCGTCGAGACTCATGGATTCGGCGAACATCGCGACGAGAAATGGACTCGGCGCGATCGTTCGACCCGTCCCCGCCTCGCGGCGAGGCCACGTCATCGTGAGCGACGTTCCGGCGCTCCGACACGCGAGGTCGAAGAGATGACGCTCGTTTCGCACGCGCTCCGCGAAGACCGGGAGCCGTACGTCCGCATCCACTCGCCGGTTGAGCGCGACGCGATCCGCGTCGAGCAGGATCGGGTCTTCGCGCCCCACGTGCGGAATCTCGCCCTCGACGCAGCCCGGCACGAAAACATGCTCGAAGTGCGTTCCTCGCGCCGCGCTCATGTCGAGCACCTGCACGCCGCCGCGCTCGTTCACGCCCTCGCGCGTCGAAATGCCCGTCAGCGCGTTCTGGGCGCGCGTCAAATACCGATCGGCATCGAAACGCAGTCCCGCCTCATCCGCGAAACGCAGCGGGCCCAAAGCCACGGCGAAATCGGGCGTCATCGCATCGGTCGGAAGCAACTCTCCGACGGCCTCCATCAGCGCATCCACCGCCGCCGCATGTGATGTTGCGCCGCGAACGACACCGACCGCATCGCGCAACGTCGTCCACGCCGCGCGCAGATCCCGCGCGTCCGTTCGATCGATCGCGTTGAAGTCGTCCTTCGCCAGATCGCCGGCCGCGATCGCCGCGAGCCGCCCGTCCCAGTCCCGAGCCCGGCGCACGCACGCGCGCTTCGACAGCGAATCCCATCGCCCGGCGCCCGGCGCGCGATCCGCGAACGCCGCCGCGAGAAACTCCGCGGTCTCCGCGCGTCGCCAACGCGGCCGCCCCCCGTCGTCGGTATCCACCGCGAGACGCATGAGTGCCGCGCAAAGGCGCACCGACGCAAACTCGTCGGGTCGCCGACCTCCACCGAGACGAATCGGAACGCCAAACTCGGCGAAGTGTCGCGTCACAAGGTCGCGATAGGTATCGGGATGACGCATCACCACCGCGATCGTGCGCGGCGCGACGCCCGCATCGATCTTCGAGTGGATCTCGCGCGCGATCTCCCGGATCTCGACGTGCCGGTCGGGGCACGACCACGCGCGATCGCCGGGTCGCGCCGCGAACGGTTTGGACTTGGGCTCGACGCCACGAACGTGCCCGGCGACACGCACGGCGAAGGCGCTGGGCTCGATGACGGGCGGGATGTGGTATTTCACCTGGGCCGCATTTTCGAGCGCACGCACCAACCGCGCCTGCGTGGGGTTCACGTCGTAGAATCCGACCACACTCAATCTTCGCGTTCCGAACGCCCGTTCATACTCCCCGGCGAATTCCGCCGCCGCCGCGATGCGCGCCCCGGGCAGGTCGAATCCCGCCTCGAGCGCGCTGACGCGAAAGCGTCGGTAGAGCGCGTCGAGTTCGCGAAGCTTCGCCGGATCGCCCCCGGCAAGCGGCAGCGCCGGCCAATCCGCCTCGACGAGATCGTCGAACACGCCCAAAAACGCACCGGGGGTTCCGGCGAACTCGCGCACGCGGTCGAATGCGCCCGCGGGCATTTCGGACACGAGCCTCGCGGCTAAAGCGTTCAGAAATTCGGGGGGCGCGAGCGGGCGGACGGGGCCGCGCGCAGCGACGAGGCGCGTGGCGAGATCGATGAAGGTCAGCGTGTACACGCCGAGCCAGCCGCCGAAGCGCCGGTGCAATTCGCCGCGAAGGTTTTCGCCGAGACGATTCGAACCCACGAGCACGACGAGCGGCTCGAAGCCTCCGCGCGCGCGTATCGCCGCCACTGCGTCGAAAAACGATTCCCGCCAGTCTTCGCTCACGCCCCACCCCCCTCACGCCGGATCGATCCGCCCATTCTAGCGGCGCGATGCCATTTCGCGACACACGGCGAAGTATCGCGCCCGATCGCGACATCCGGGGTCGCATTCTAATTAGGGACAGTCACCGGTTTTCGCTCGGTTTAATAGGTGACTGTCCCTATTAAAAACTGGTGACTGTCCCTCATTAAGGCTTGACAACGTCATTTTTCGTAGTACGTTTAACCCATGATGGCGAAACGGACGAATCCCGGCAAGGCCCTGCGCGTCGTGAAGAGCGCGGATCGAGAGCACACCCTAGAAGACGCGGCGCCTGCGCCGGAAGAGGCGGAAGCGGTCGCGCGCACGCGGGGTCGCCCTCATTCGGACGACCCGAAGGACCGCGTCCTGCAAACGCGGGTGCCCAAGGGCCTGTACGAAGACCTCGTCACGCAGGCGCGGCGGCTGCGTGTGCCCGTGTCGAACCTCGTGCGCAACATCCTCGAAGACTCGGTGCGCATGGTCGAGAACATCGTGGACGGCGGGCTCGACATCGCAGAGGCCCTCGCGAAACCCGGGCGCGACTTCGACCCTTCCGTTGTGGCGGGCTGGCAGCCGATGGTGGCCAACCGCCGCCTCACCTGCGCGAAGTGCCGCAAGCCCATCAGGAAGGGTGACGACTCCTTCCTGAGCGTCGGCGAACCGAACGGGCGTGTCCACACCATTTGCCGGAGTTGCCAATGCGAGATCTGAATCTGCGCGAACTCCTTGCGGACGGGGCCAAGGGTGCGTCGGGCATTTTTTTCAAGGCCTGGCACGCGGTGAACCCCGACGTGTGGCATGAACTCGGCTGCGTTTCGCTTTCGGCTTACTCGCTGTTCTTGCCCCGCCGCGAAGACGTATTCGACCGGCCGGGCGGCTATCGCACCCCCGTTGTGCTGGTTCACGGCCTCGGCGGGAGCCGCGGCGCATGGTGGCCGATGCGCCTGTACTTGCACGCGCACGGGCGGCGGCGGCTTTACGCGTTCGGTTATGAGGGCGGTTCGATCGAGGAACACGCGGGCGCGCTCGCGGGTTTCGTCTCGCGCGTGCTGGCCGTGACCGGCGAAGAGCGTGTGGACATCGTCGCGCACTCGCTGGGCGGCATCATCGCGCGCTTCGCGATTCAGCGAATGGGGCTCGCGCCGCACGTGCGCACGCTCGTGACGCTGGCGACGCCGCACCAAGGCACCTACGCGGCGCATTACGCAAACACCGACCTCACGCGACCGCTGCGTCCCCAGAGCGATGTGATCCGCGATCTGAACGCCGACGATTTCTCGGCGCTCGGCGTCGATCTCGTGTGCGTGTGCTCCGATCGCGATATCTACGTGGTTCCGCCGCAAAACATGGCGCATCCGAGCGGTCGCGTAATGACCGTGAACGGCGTCTCGCACTCGCAGCATCTGATTTCGACCCGAGTGTTCCGCCTCGTCGCACGAACGCTCGACGAAGCCGACGACGAATCGGTCGCCGAGCGCGTCACTCGAACACGGCGATCGAAGCGCCGTCGCTCGCCGACGGCCAGTTCCGAACGGCCATCGTTCGCCCGTTAAACTCCATCTCGACGGCGCGTTCCGTTTCCGTGCCGACGAATAAATCGAACCCGGCGAGAAACGGGAAGCCCGAGAAAAGCCCGCCCGCGGGCTCGGCATCGGTTTCGCCGTTGTCGTCGGCGTCGAAATAGAAGATGGCGATCGCGGTGCGTTCCGCGGGCGTGATCTCCTCGGTGGAAAGCTCGTATCCATCCACAAACAACGTGTCGCGCCCGGCCACCGTGGCCTGATTCGGCGTGAACGTGATGAGCACCGCGCGGTCGTCGGCGAACTCGATCTGCCCGAGGATCTGCCCCGCGAGCGACGCGGGATCGGGGAATATCCGCAAATAGACGAGATCGTTCGAACGCGCGAAGGGCTCGCGATAGTAGTGGATGGGATATTGATCCGCGCCGACCGGTTCGACGAGGAACTCGTAGTGCGTGTGCGGCTGCGCGTCGAAGGGACCCCAATACCCGAGGTCGTCCGACGTGAACTCGGCGACGGGATCGTCCGTCTGTCGAAGCCCCGTGGCGGGATCGACCGGCCACACCTTGATCGGCGCGAGCGCGCCGGGGATGTTCTCGCCGAGCGTCACCACCCGGCCCCACGCGCGCGGCTCGTCCTCGGGCTCGATGTCGGTCGTCGCCGGTTCGTCGCCATCGCGAAAGAACGTGAACATCGCTTCGAAGGACTCCTTCGACGCGGCCGTTTGCATGTGATCCTGGTTGTCGAGTTCCACGTTCGTCGCGCCGGGAATGGTGCCGACGCCCGCGATGAGATCGCCCTCCGACGAGATCGTCATCGTGGGAACGTCGCCGGGCGGCGACACCCACCCACCCGCCGCGACGTGTGCGTAGTGCGCAACCTTGGTCGCGCGCGTCGGCGCGGATAGATATTGGACGCCGACACCTCCGCCGCGCGAGTGCCCCGCCAAATCGACCTGCGTCGCCCCGGTTGCGGCGAGGATGGAATCGATCAGCGCATCCAGATTCGCGATGTCCGACAGGCCGAGGCCGAGCGTGTTGTAGTCGAAGGCGAACATCCGATCGAGGCAGTGGCCGTTCGACGCGAAGCGCATGGTGTGATTCGCCCACGTGTCTCCCGCCGCGAGGAAGCCGTGGACGAAGACAATCGGGCGCAGCGATTCGTCGCACGCGGGCTGGGCGTCGTCGTCCGCGTCGTCGTCGTCCGAGTCGTCGTCCGAGTCATCGTCGGTGTCGTCATCCGAGTCGTCATCCGAGACATCGTCGTCGTCGACGGGCTCCGTGTCGTAGTCGGCATCGTCGTCGTCGTCATCGCCGCACCCGGCAGCAACGAACAGCGTCAGGACGGCGGCGAGAAGCATGGCGAGCATCGGAATCGGGCGTCGGACCATTCGTCACCTCACGGTATCGATCGAAAATTCATTTCAGCGCCTCGGTCGTCGCGTTGACGACCATCACAAACGCGAAGGTCGCGGCGAATTCCGCCGGCGCGCCGCTCGCGCCGACACAGGTCGAAAACTCGTCGTCGCGATTCGTGAAAAAGTACTCGACGAACTCGCGCACCTCGGGGGACACGACCACATCCTGCTCGTCCGCCGATCCCGGCTGCACCTCGATCGTCGCGCCGATGACGGCGGGGAACTGCGTGCCATAGAGCGTGAGCGTGGCGGACGCGGCCTCGGCGTCGCCGCTCCACGACGCGCCCGTGTAACTCGCCCGCATGCTGTGCAGACTGATGTCGGTGAGTTCGACGTCCGCGGGTCCGATGCCCGCGTCCGCGAGCAGGCCGTTCATCGTCGCCGCCGCGCAGGCCGCTCCGTCCGGCGGGCTCGACTTCGCGCCCGAGTCGCCCACCTCGATGGGATCGAGTTCGAGGCGCACGGCCTTTGTCGTCGCCTGCTCGTCGTCATCGTCGTCGTCATCGCCGCCGCACGCGACCGCCACCAGCGCCAGCGCGCCGCAAATCGCCCAAGCCGAAACCCATCGCATTCGCATCACGACACCTTTCGATTCATGCAAGAAATCAGCACTCCCGCCGCGCATCAGTCCATGGTCAGGACGAGCTTGCCCGTCGTCGTGCCCGACTCGATCGCCGCGTGCGCCTCGCCCACCCGATCGATGGGAAACGCGCGCACGGGCGCAAGGGCGATCTTCCCCTCGGCCTCCCACGCGAGCATCCGTTCGATGGCCTCGATCAGAATCGTTTTGCGCTCGAAAAGGAAGCTCAGGTTGAAGGCGAGCACGCTCTTGTTGTCCATCGTCAGGTCCATCGGGTTGAAACGCGGGATCTTGACGAAGTCTCTCACCAGGCCCGGCCACTCGCGCCATGTGACGCGCCCACCCTGGCGCGGCATCATTCCCGAGAACCCATATACGACGAGTTTGCCCGCCGACGCGAGATGTCGGTAACTGTCGCCCAGCGTCGAGGGGCCGTTGGCGTCGGCGATGACGTCATAACCGCCCGGTTCGATGCGCTTCGCGGCGGCCCACAGGTCTTCACGCGACTTGTCGATGATCTCGTCGCATCCGTTGGCGCGCGCGACGTCGATCTTCGCCGAACTCCCCACCACACCCGTGATGCGGCAATCGGCGATTCGGCCGAGCTGCGTCATCGCGAGGCCGACGCCGCCCGCCGCGGAGTGGATGAGGAGATTCGCGCCCGGACGCGGATGCGCGAGCTCGAAGAGCGCGTAATAGGCCGTCAGGTACACGGTGGGGAAACCCGCCGCCTGCTCGACGCTCCAGCGCGCGGGTACGGGAAAGACCTGATCTTCGGGCAGCACGATCTTCGACGCATAACCGCCGAACAGCGTTCCCGCGAAGACCGCGTCGCCCGCCTTCACGCGCGTCACGCCCTCGCCCACGGCGCTCACAACGCCCGCGACCTCGAAGCCCGGCGTCACCGGCCAGCCGACGAGTTCTTTTTGCGACTTGTAGAACCCCATGCGGATGACGACATCGGCGTAGTTGATGCCCGCCGCGCGCACGTCGATGGCGACCTCGCCGCGCTTGGGCGGCGCGGGATCGGCGAGCGTCTCGACGCGCAGCGCATCGTAACCGCCGGGCTTGTGAATGACGACGGCACGCATGGCTAGAGAAAGTAGTCGGGCAGCAGGTCGGCGCCCGGGACGTAAGCGTATTGATCGAAATCCGTCACACCGCTTTCGCGCAGCACGTCTTCGTCGATGAAGAAGTTTCCCGTGCATTCGCGCGAGTTGCGCGTCAGAACCGCATGTGCGGCGTCGGCCATGATCTCGGGCTTGCGCGAGCGCGCCATGGTCTCGTCTCCTCCCAGCAGATTTTGCACGGCGGCGGTGGCGATGATCGTGCGCGGCCACAGCGCGTTGACCGCCACGCCGCGCGACCGGAACTCCTCGGCCATCCCCAGCACGCACATGCTCATACCGTACTTCGCCATCGTGTAGGCGGTGTGCGGCGCGAACCAGTGCGCCTGCATCGACAGCGGCGGCGAGAGGTTGAGGATGTGGGGATTCTCGGCCTGGAACAGAAACGGCAGGCACGCCTGCGAGCATGCGAACGTGCCGCGCGTGTTGATCTGGTGCATCAGATCGTAGCGTTTCATCGGCGTTTCGAGCGTGCCGGTGAGCTGGATCGCGCTCGCGTTGTTGACGAGGATGTCGATGCCGCCGAATCGCTCGACGGCCGCGGCGAGGGCCGCCGCGATCTGGTCCTCGAAACGCACATCGACCACGCACGCCAGCGCGCGACCGCCCGCGTCCTCGATCTGCGTCGCGGCGGTATGGATCGTGCCCGGCAGCTTGGCGTTGGGTTCGCTCGTCTTGGCGGCGATGACGATATTCGCCCCGTCGCGCGCGGCGCGCAGCGCGATGGCGAGGCCGATCCCGCGGCTCGCGCCGGTGATGAAAATCGTCTTGTTTCGCAACGTGGACATGGTCCCCCCGAGGCAATTCGTTCGCGTGTGCGCCCGACACTAATCAGACGATGGCCTGAACGCAACGTCGACGGCGGCTGATTTTCGCTTTACACACCCCCTTCGCTTTGCTAATCACAAAGTCGGGGAAACATCACGCAGGGGGAACGTCATGGCCAAGAACGACAAGGTGCAGGCCCGCAAGCGCCAGGAACGGGCGATGAAGAAACGCGGGAAGGATGTCGTCCGGCATCGTTCGCGCAGCACGACGATTCTGTCCGAGAACACGATCCAGCATCAGATGCTCGGCGAGTTCGGCAGCGTCGAAAACTTCATCCGCAACATGCGCCGCCTGGGAGAGCTGTTCCGCGAGGACGAGGGCCTGAAGACCCTGCGTTTCGACGCGCCCGCGATCTACGCGAAACTCGATCTCGCCGAACCGAAGACCAACGCGGCGCTGCGCGACCTCTACAGCAACGACGACTTCACGTACTACGCCGAGGAGCACGAGGAGTTCTGGAAGGACCGGCGCGGCGAGATTCTGCCCGATCACGTGAACGACGAGCGCGCGAACGAGATCGAGCGGATGTTCAAGGTGCTGATGCAAAAGAAGAAAGGATTCAAAAAGGACTACCGCGCCGTGCTCGCGGGGCACCTGCTGATCCAGTCGCATCAGCTCGCCCGCACCGAGACGCCGATCGCCGAAAACAACCTGTGGGAGATGATGTTCAACGCGACGCTCAAGGAGAACAAGGTCGAGCTCCCCGAGCCGCGCGCCGAGGAACCGAAGCCCGAAGAGGCGCCCGCCGCCAAGCCCGCGCCCGAAGCGAGCGATCCGCCGGCCGCGGACTGATCGTCGCCGCACATGGGCCAGCATCGATCCCACTACCGCGTCATTTTCGGCGACACCGACGGGATGGGGATCGTCTACAATGCGAACTACCTGCGTCTGTTCGAGATGGCGCGCACCGAGTGGTTCCGCGAGCTGTTCATCCTTCCGCGTCAGATGATCGAGCGCGATCTGTACACGATCGTCGTCAAGGCGTTCGTCGCCTATCACGCGCCCGCGCGATATGATGACGTACTCGCGATCGATGCTTGGATTCCCGTGTCGAAAGTGCAGCGCGCGTCGTTTCGTTTCGAGTACCGCGTCACGAATAGCGACGACGACAGCCTCGTCGCGACGGGCTACACCGTTCACGCCCTGACGAGCCGCGAGGGACGGCTCAAGCGCATGCCCGCCGAGTTTCATGCCGACGTGCTGCGTCTCGCGGTCGACCGACCCGTGCTCGACGAGGGGCACCGCTAGGGGCGAACTACAGGCGAAGGTCGAACCGGCAACGCGCTCCGACGAGTATGCTGTAGATGACGAGTTCGAGGCTCTCCTCGCCGGCTTCCGCTTCGTCCGCCGAACCGTCCTGCGTCGAGACGAGATCGACGGTCGAGATCATGCCGTAGCCCAGCAATCCGACCGAAAAATCGGGCGACGTCTTCCAGTCATACCCTCCGCCGACGAGAAATCGCAGATTGCGCATCTGGCGGTCGGTCTCGAAGGTCCGGTCGTGGATCTTCTTGTCGTCGCGGTCGCGGATGTCCAGTTCGACCTGTCCGTTCGCGTTCATCGACGTCGCCGCGAGCAGGTAGATGCGTCGACGTGTGTCGCTCGCCAATTCGTAGGTCACCTGCGCGCCGAGTTCCATGAACGTCATGGTTCCCGAAGCGGATTCGCCACCCGGCAGATCGAGGTTCGCCCAATGGATCGGGAACCCGAAACGCATCCCGATCGTCCAAGGCGACCGCGCGTAGCCGAAGGTGGCCGCGGGCATGAGCAGCGTGTTGTAGGACCCGGTGTGAACGTCGCGCGTATCGAAAGCGTCGTCCGCCGACGTCCATTCGCCCTTGTCGGTGACGAAGAGGCTGGCCGCCACCTCCGGCGAGATGAAAACGGACCGCACGATCGGCGTGTCCGCCGCCGACGCGCCTGACGCGAGAAACGGCAGCAGGAGGCCGAACGCGAGCGCCGCGACCCTACTTGCCGAAGATCTTTTCGTTTTCCTTGGCGTCGTCGGCAATCTCTTTCTGCCAGTCGCGGGAGTTGGGCCGGGCATTCTGGAACTCCTCGAACCACACCTTCGCGAGTTCGCGGCGATCGACCCCCTCCGGCGCGACCTGCATGTCGAGCTGCGCCAGGGTCAGATCGAAGTCGGAATTGATCATCGTCTGCGGGTCCATCTGGTAGTCGGTGAGGGCCTGCTTGAGCTCCGCCGGGGGCACGCCGAAACGCCGGGCAAGATCGTGGATGTTCTGCAGGCGGTAGCCACCGTCGATGGTGATGCCGAGGTGATACGCGCAGAACAGCTCGAACGGATCGATCCGGCCCGCGGCGTCGCGGATCGACTCGGGCCGGCGTTGTTGCTGACGATGCCGGTCGTGGCCCTGCACCGGGCCGGAGTTGGGACCGGGTTTCTGCGGTTCGCGTCCGCCGAATTTGGCATAGGGCTGCTGGCCGTTATTCGGACCGCGCCGAAACCGACCGTGCCCGCCCTGACCGCCTTGACCGCCCTGTCCACCCTGCCCGCCCTGTCCGCCGCGGTGCGGGCCCTGCGGACTCTGCGGGCTACGCCCCCCGCCCTGCTGGCTTTGGCCGGAGCGTCCCCAACGCAGATCCTGGCGACCGTCGGGTCCGCGCTGCGGCGGCCCGCCGCCCGGATTTGGCCCGCGCCCGCTATTGTTCGAGCTTCTGTGGTGATGCTTCTTGCGAGGCTGATCGGACCGGAATCGGTCTTTGCTGTCGTCGTTCACTCACGCTCCCTCATCTATGGTTCGGTCATGGGTTCGGTCATGCATTTCGTCCGCCTCGGGCGCATGATCGCCACGATCGGACCGCGCCGACCGGCTCTTGCTGGAGCCGGTCCCGGCCTTACCCCCGAGTGGAATCGAACCACCGCACACGGCTTCGGAGGCCGCTGCTCTATCCACTGAGCTACGGGGGCTCATCTCGAATTGTTCATCGGTTCCAAACTATCTTGCGTCCCTTGGCCCCGGCATTCTTCATCGGGGCGTCACGCTGCGCGAACGTCTCTCGATTTTCCGTGCGAGACGAGGTCCGTATCCCGGCGCCGTCGGCTCGTTTTGGCCGACATCGGGAGGCATTTGGACCCGATTCCGCGGACCGATCCGAAAGAGGTGGTGCGCCGGTTTTTTTTTACCCGCGCGCGTCCCGGGCGTTTCTTGCTCCGGGCGACAGATCTCGGTCCCTTAGGGAACTCATCGGCGGAATCGGGGTCGGTCTTGAACCGTCTACGGTTTTCGGGACCGACGTCCTCCGGCGCTTTTCAGACCGGGTTGGATGGTAGCGGGATCGAACCGCCGGCCTCAGCCTTGCGAAGGCTGCGCTCTTCCAACTGAGCTAACCACCCATTGGAGAGGGCGCTATAGCAAGTTTCCCCTGTCATTTCAAGGCCCGCCGCGACCTCGGATGTCCTTTGCATCCCAAGTGGTGGGCGTCGAAAAACGCCCACCGTCCGTCCGCCGCCTCAACACCCGCAGGGGCCGTCGTCGTCCTGCACCAGCGAATCGCCGCGCGAGCCGTTCGTGTCGGGGACGCTGTCGTCATCCGCGCCCGCGTCGTCGTCGCTGTCGTCATTGCCGCCGCCGTCGTCGTCCGCGTCGTCGTCCCCATCATCGTCGACATCGTCGTCATCGTCGCCGTCCACTGGCCCGCCGTAATACGCCGCCGCCCCGCCGCCCGACTCCTCGCCGATTCGATACGTCCCATCTCCAACAAGGATGTCCGCGTGGCCGTCGCCGTTCACGTCCCCAACCCCAGCGACAGCTCCGTCGGCAAAGCCAAAATAAGCCCAAGATTCGTCGGGCGCATAGCCGATCCAGTCGGGCTTCTCGGCCGGGACGGTCGACGAGCCGCGGTATACGAAGACGACCCCGGACGACGGCGCGTCGGCCGAGGATGTGAAGGATCTCGCGCCGATCACGATGTCATCGAATCCATCCACGTCCAAGTCCCCCACGCCGTCCAAACTTTGTCCATACGACGCATCCGAGTGCTCGGTCTGCTGAACGTAGCCGTTGGGATACCCGGCCCAATCGGGATCGAACGAGGGTCCCGCAGGCGAGCCGAAATACAGAAACGCCGCACCATCGGGCAGTCCGGGCCGTTCGTAGCCCTGTGCGCCGACCAGCACGTCGTCGAACCCGTCGCCGTTCACGTCCCCCGCCCCGGCAACGCGGAGCGCGAACCAGGATTGATGCGGTTGGTCGGAACGGACCTCCCAGATGGGCGTGGGGTCGATGCCGTCGGGCGATCCGGCGTAGACAAACGCAGCACCTTCCTGTGTTTGCGTGTTCAAATAGTACGCGTCGCCCACGATCAGATCGGCGTGACCATCGCCGTTGACGTCGCCGGCCCGCGCGACATGGATCGAGTAAGCCTTCGCGTTTTCACCCGGAACCACAATGTCCGGATCGTCCACAATCCCGTCCGCCGAACCGTAATAGACAAAGATCGCCCAGCGGCGAATACCGTCGCCCGGATCGTAATCCCCAACGCCCACGGCGACATCGTCGTATCCGTCGCCGTCGATGTCCCCCGCGCCGGCGACGGAATAACCGAAGAGGGAAACACCCTGACCGGTCGTCATTCTGAGCATGGCGTCGGGTTCCTGAAAAAGGCCGGCAGCCGAGCCGTGGAAGACGTAGGCCGCGCCTCGCGACCAATCAGGCTTTTGGTAACCGGGCGCACCGATCACGATGTCGCCGTATCCATCACCGTTCACGTCCCCCGCTGCATCGGCGCTGAGGCCAAAGTTGGCGCCAGGATTATCGCTTTCGTAAATCCAATCCGCGTCCATGCCAAGCCCGTTCATCGAACCGGCGTACACCCAAACAGCGCCATCATTATCATCTCCAAAGATCCCATAACCCCAGTCCGCGAGTATGATTTCGTCAAACCCATCGCCGTTTACGTCGCCTGCACACGAAACGACCTCCCCGAAGTGCGCCGTTTCTTCATCCAAATCAAGAACGCTCCAATCGGGAGACTCCGGCAGGAGTGCGGACTGTGCGGGAAGCGCGAGAATCAGCGTCACAAGTAGTGCAGTTGCGTTGTGGACAAGGGCGCTCTGTCGAGTCATTGCCGTCCTCCGTGTATCGCTCTGTTCACTCTAGGCGGCGAGCTCGCGACGTGCAAGTGTTGGGTTGAGTGCTCGTCCGAGGCACCATCGAAGCGCGGTCGAAGCGCGATATGCACAAACGCGCCTGCGTGTCAATCGTTGTTTTTTCGACTTCGACATAGAAATACTTCTACCGTGAACCTAACGGGCTCGATCAAAAGCTTCTTTTTTTTTGAATATTCTAATTGCTCTACGCGCATGACGCGGATAGTCATCACTTTTTGCTTGCGTCAACCTGGAAAACGTGTAATGGTTCTCTCGTTCTTTCCACTCGCGGGTTTCGATCACAGCGATCGGATCCGAGACGAACTCGAACCAGAAGGAGAGTAAACCATGCGAACGCGAAACTTGACTCGAATCCTTGTCCTCTTCCTGATCCTGCTCCCCGCTTTCGCCCACGCGCAGGGCAATGACT
This sequence comes from uncultured bacterium, assembly GCA_964586775.1. Lineage (GTDB taxonomy): Bacteria > Lernaellota > Lernaellaia > JACKCT01 > JACKCT01 > JADLEX01. The sequence goes on from CAZPJD010000199.1 coordinate 23,845, forward strand.
GGACGTTCAACGCCCCGCCATTGAGCGATGGTTTCAATCCGTATAACGATCTCGTCGTTCTCATGACTGGATGGGCGCCGCCGAACGTCATCAGCGGGTCCGAGGCCGTCGGTTGGGACTCTGTCGACGGAGTCACTTCGTTTGATGTTATCCTCGCCGACGTAAACGACGATCTCATCACCGTCTACGCGACGCACGGCCTCTACGCCACCGAGGCCGACTTCGAGTACCATTTCTCGTCGGCCGTCGGTCTTTTCGCTGACGACATTACCGGCGTCGCAATGTGTTACGAAGGCGTTGTCCTTGCCGAAACGGGACTGGGATACGAGGAAGACAGCTACGCGCTCGGTAACGCGGGCATCGAACAAGCCGTCTCCGTTTGGCCCTCCATCGATTTCGACGAAGAGGCGACCACCGCGTACAACGCCAACTACCGTTACTGGGAGCTGGACTTCCCGACTCTGACCTACGGCGGCGAGACGTACCGGATCGGGTGGTTCGATTCGGAATACGACTCATCGGAGTTCTTCTTCGGTCTGCCGCTTTCCATGGGTCTTGGCGCGCTCGATCCCGCGGACGACATCAACCTCACTCTCATCGATTTCTGCCAGGAAGACGACTGCGAGAGCATGAATGCCGAGATCTTCCGCGTCGCGCTATTCTGGGCGGCGGGCGAGTATGCAAATCAGGGCGCTCTCGAAACCCTGCTCGCCGGAGCGATCGCACCCTACTTCGAAGATTTCGAGGTGACGCTGTTCGATACCGACCCGGTCTTCGAAGCGCCGAACGATTACGACGATTTCACGTTCGTCGGTTGGCCCACAGGCGTTTCGGGAAGCTCCGCGAGTCTCGACTTCGTCGGGTCCGTGGTCGATCTTCATGTCTTCGACGCCGACGACGCGAGCGATATCGAAGAGGCGGAGTGCGTGGTCGTCAATCGAAATTCCGGCTCGCCTCTGGTTCCGTACATCGCCCCCGTCGAAGGCGCGAACGGAATCTACACGTTCCGCTTGCCGGAGATGCCGCTGCGTCTCGATGACGACCCGTGGTACAACTTTGCCGTGACGTGCACGAAGACCGACTACATCCAGTCCTATATCTACCAGCTTCCGGCCATCGCCGAAACGCCGCTCGAATTCCCGCTGATGCCGATCGATGTGTTCACCGATCTGCTGGTCGAGGAACTGGAATATACCTCGCTCGACGAAGATACCGGTTGGGTCTTCGGGTTTTCGATGTGGAGCGGTCCGTACGGTTGGGAGCCGGTCGGGTGCGCCGAGGCGTCGGCGACGGGCGTCGATCCGGCCGACATCCACTACACCGACTCGACCGTGGGCATGCCCACTCTCACGCAGCCCTCCACCGATCCGGCCGATCCGTCGTTCCTGATGGTCAACGTGCCGGCCACGACGAGCGGCATGACGATCGACCTGGAAACGACGTACGACACAACGTCGTACTCCGTCCCCGCGATCTTCGAGAACACGCTGACCTTCGCGTTCGTGCTCTTCGACGGCGAGACGAACCCCGACGGCTGCGAGTAGCCGAAGTTTGATCCGATTGTGGCCCGGCCGCCCTCGGCCGGGTCCGATCCCTTCGACCGATCTTGTGGCCCGGCCGCCGTCGGCCGGGTCCATCACTTCGAGTGACCTTGTGGCCCGGCCGCCCTCGGCCGGGTCTGTCGCGACTCTCAAGGGCGCGCTTTCGGGTTCTCGAAAAGAACGGGTTTGCGTTCGGAAAGCCCATGGAATAACATGCGCGCCTGATCCGTTGCGTCCGATCGCGGCGCGCGGAATTTGCCGGCGGGGCTCGTGAGCAAGTCCGTTCTCATCGTCGACTACGAGCGCCGGGATGCCGATGCGGTGTCCCGGTATTTGCAGGGCCACGGATACCGCGCGACGATCGTCACGCAGGGCGAACTCGCGGTGCGCGCGTTTCGCGAGGGCGATTTCGACCTCGTGCTCGTCAACCTGCTCATGCCCGACGTGAGCGGCGTCGAGATCTGCAAACGGCTCAAAAGCTACGAGCAGGGAATCCGCACGCCGGTGTATTTTCTTTCGCCGCTCGCCACCGGCCACAACATGGCCAATCGGCAGAACGGCGCGGAAGGCACGCTCACCAAACCCGTCAACCTCGGCCAGATTCGCGAGATCGCCGAGAAGCATCTGGGCCCGGGCGATCCCGACCTGCTGGACGAGTCGCGCCGCGCCGAGGCCGACGCGAAACGCAAAGAGAAGCCCGCCGCCCCGCCACCCGCCGAGCCGGTCGTCGCCAAATCGGCGCGCACCGTGGATTCGCGACCGACTCCCCCCGTGAACGGCGGAGCGCGCGCGAAAGAATCCGAGACCGGCGTTTGGAAAAAAGGCGACGAGAAGCCGTCGGAGTCGGGCCGCATCGAGCGTTCAGGCATGGGGCGGCTCATCGCGCAATTTTGCCGTCAGCGGTCATCGGGTCGACTCGAGCTCGAATCCGAGGGCAAGCGCGTCGCGATCCGCTTCGAGACGGGGTTCATTGTGGGTCTCGGCTCGGGCGACTTCGTGCCGTGGCTCGTGCGTCAGGGCAAGCTCTCCGACGCGGACGCCGAGAAGGTTCGCGAAGCGCGCCAGCGGCGGCGCGGCGAGGTGGTCGAGGTCCTGAAGGCGGAGAAGATGCTCGGGGCGGTCGAGGTGGACATGCTGCTCGACCGTTGGCGCATCCAGGCGCTCAAGGATGCCGTCGGTCTCAAGCTCGGCGATTTCCGGTTTTATCAGGGCGAGGTGACGCGGACGATTCACGTCGATCCGCTGATTCTGGTGCATCATCATTACAAAACCATGTATGCCGGCGAGTCGCTGGCGGCGCAGGTCGATGCCGATCTGCGTGCCGCGAAGGCGCTGTTCGCCACGGGCGATCCGGTCAAGCGGCATCTTCCCACCGATCCCGACCTCGCCCTCGTGATGCACGCGGCCGACGCGGGAGCGAGTCTTTCGCAGGTCCGGGATCTGGTGCCGAACGCGCGCGAGGCCGACGCGGCGGTCTATGCCCTCTGGTTGACAGGGCACATCACACAGGACCCGGCCGCCGCGTGGCGCGTTCCGGCGGCGGCTCCGACGCCCGTTGCGAATCGTCCGGCGGCGGGGACGCCTTCGCCGATCGAGGTCGAGACACCGCCCGAAGAGCCGCTCTTTGATCTGGACGCCGAGCTCGAAACGAGCGCGACCGAATCTCAGACACCGGACGAAGGATTCGACGAATTCGAGGATCGTTTCGACGCGGAATTCGAGTCGGAATTCG
>CAZPJD010000200.1:0-20474 GCA_964586775.1 uncultured bacterium
GCGGCGGCGTGCGCGAGCGCCACACCTACCGCATCGGCATCGACCTTGGACTACCCATCGGCGGCCTCGCGTCCATCGTCGGCGCGGTCGGCGAGCAAAACGCCCTCATCGCGTGGGCGTGCCTCACCGAGGCCGGCGCGCTGCGCATGAATAAGGCGAATCTCGAGATGCTTCCCTTCGTGCTGGACCTCGGCAAGCTCCCCGTGCTCGTCGCCTATCCGCCCTACCATTACTGGGAATATCCGAATGCGGATTCGTTGATTCCCATGCACGGGCCCGACTGCGGCGTGCTGATGCTGGCCGAGACGCTCGGCTGCAAGGTGATCCTCGTCAAAGACGTGGACGGCATCCACGACGCCGACCCGAACGCGAACGAGGGCACGAATCGCCTCGACCGCGTCACCGTCGCCGAGCTGCGCGCGAACGGCCCCAAGACGCTGCCCATCGAGGCGGCGGCGCTCGACATTCTCGGTCGCGCGCGCAATGTCACCCACACGCACATCATCTCGGCCCGGCGGCCCGAAGACCTCGTCACGGTGCTCGGCGGCGGCGATGCGGGAACGCGCATCGAGCGCGGCGAATAACGGAGAAAATCACATGCTTGATCGACGTACTTACTCGAACGAATACCTGAACGCGCTTCGGCCGAACGCGAATCCCTACCGGATGCTTCCCGACGCGACGGTCATCAAGATCGGCGGCCAGAGCGTGATGGACCGCGGCGCGGTCGCCGTGATGCCCGTGGTGGAGCAGATCCGCACGGCCGTGAAGGCGGGGCAGCAGCTCATCGTCTGCACCGGCGGCGGCACACGCTCGCGTCACATCTATCAGCTCGCGGTCGATCTCGGCCTGCCGCCGGGAATCCTCGCCAAGGCGGGCGAGGCGGTGGCCAAGCAGAACGCGCGCATGATCCAGATGTTGCTCTCCGACTGCGGCTCGGTGCACGTTCACGGCGAAAATCTGGAAGAGCTGCCCGCATTCCTGCGCGCCGGGTCGCTGCCCGTGCTGTCGGGCATGCCGCCCTACGAATACTGGACGCGGCCGCCGTCGGACGGACGCATTCCCGACGAACGCACCGACGTGGGCACCTACCTGCTCGCCGAGGTGATGGGTGTGAAGCGGTGCGTTTTCGTCAAGGACGAGGACACGCTCTACGACGACGATCCCAAGCGCAACCCGAACGCGAAGAAGATCGAGACATCGAACGTCGCCGAGATCGAGGCGATGAACCTGAAGGACATGATCATCGAGCGAGTGCTGCTGAAGATGCTGCGCGAGGCGCGCTTCGTGAAAAAGATCCAGGTCGTCAACGCGCTGCGGCCCGGGCAGCTCACGGCGGCGCTTGCGGGCGAGCCGGTCGGCTTCACGTTCGACGGCGGGGCGTGATCGTGCGCGCGCTGCGCCTTCTCGCCGTCATCTGCGTCTTCTCGCTGGTCGCGGCGTGCGCCAAAGCCCCCTCACCGGTCGAGCCGACGCCGACCCCCGCGCCCAGCCCGACGCCGAAAGTGGCGAAGGCCGAACGCGGCGAAGGTTCGGGGGGGGGCTCAGGCCAAGGTGGAGGATCGGCCAAAGGCGGCGGGCGTGGCGAAAAGGGCCGCGGCGACAAAAACAGCGGCGGACGCATGGCCGAGAAGATGGAGCGCTCGCGCTACGCGCTCGAGATCGTCAAGCCCGACGGCACCAGCGTGAAAATCCCCGCGAAGGAACTCTGGGAAATGCGCGAGGCCGAGCCGATGACCATCGGCGGCAAGAGCTGGCACGGGCCGACGCTCGCGAAGGTGATCGAAAAGGCGGGGATCGAGAAGTACAAGAAGGTCGAGTTCCATAAGAAGGACACCGGCCTCGCCGTGCTGAAGAAAGACATCGACGCCGATCCGAACCGCTACCGCCTGATCTTCAGCCGCGTCCCCGACCTCAAGCTCGCCGACACCAAGGTCAATCATCCGGGCGTGCGCCGGGCGACGCATCTCAAGAAGATCTACGTCACCGCCAAATGACGTCCCCCGACAATATCGCGCCGCAATCCGACCGACGCGACGCGATTCTCGGCGCCCTCGGCTGGATCTATGTTCTAACGCTGGGCGTCGTCGTTTTCGCCATCGACCACCCGTGGTGGCTTGGCGGCCTGTGCGCCGCGCAGTTCGCCGTCGCGGTTGTCGCCGGCATCAAGCCGGCGGAACTCGTCGACACGCTGCGCCGCCTCGTCACCTTCTTCGGATTCCTGCTCGCATCCTACGTCGTCTTCGGCGCGGACTGGCGCGAGGGCGCGTGGCTGTGCGTGCGCATTCTCGCAGTCATCATTGCGTCGCTAGCGGCGCGCGGCCCCGCGGGCTCGATGCGCCTGTTCGCCGGGCTCCAGGCGCTACACGTTCCCCACGCCATCGCCGTGCCGCTCACCGTCTCGATCGCGATGATCAACGAAGAGGGTGGGCGCGGCGGCGGGCGCGGTCGAGGCCGGGGACGAGGCAAGGGAAACGGCGAGAAGAAAACGATTCGAGAGATCCTGCGCTCCGGCGCGTCGCTCATCACGGGGCCGCTCGCGCGAATCGACGCGCGCGCGGAGGCCGCGCTCGCGCCCTACGGACTGACCGAAAACGCGGCCCACGACGCGCGGGTCGTCGTCTCCACGTCGGTGCTCACGATGGTCACGCGATTCCTCAAGGTCGCGCCGGGGCTGCCCGTCGCGCCGGGCCACAAGGGCATCGTGTTGATTCCGCTCTACCTGCACGCGGCGCGGTCGGTGCGCGGGCGTTTCGGCGCGTTCAAGGTCGGTGCGGTCACGGCGGTGATCTCGTTTCTCACCGGCGAAGGCCGCTTCGGCGTCTTCGAGATGTTCAAACACGTCGTCGCCGGGCTGACCGCCGATCTGCTGCTGCCGCTCTATCGCGGCAATCCGTCCGTCTTCACGCTCGGATTCGTCGGCATCGTCGTGGCGCTCGCGCGCTTCACCACCATGGCGCTCGTCACGTGGCTCGCCGGCGCGCCGCCCGAGTTCTGGGCGCTCATCGGCACCATCGGCCTTACGCACGTCGTCTTCGGCGCGCTCTCGGGCGCGGTGTCGCGCGCGCTCTTCACGCTCACCGACGCGATGCAGGTCGAAGCGACCGAAGCTCCCGCGCCGGCGGACGCGCAGGTTGCCGACGTCCCCGCTCCCGAACCGACGGTGGCGCAACCGGAAGAACGTCGCGGCGGCGGTGGTGGCGGAGGTGGGGGCGGGGGCGGCGGGGGCGGTGGTCGCCGCCGCACGAACGGCGAGCCCTGACGCGCCGACTGTCTCGCGATTCGGCGCCGCCGAAATTTGCCTTGACGCACACGAGGCGCTAAACTCGCGTAGACGTCCAAGGCCTTCGGTCTGGGTTCCTTTTCTTGGCGGCTCCGGAGTCTTACACCGCGACGGAGATCCCTAGGATTGCGCTCATGGACACGTTATCGCCGGAGGAGCGTAGCAGAATCATGGCGCGGGTGAGGTCCCGCGACACAAGACCGGAGATGATGGTACGCCGCCTCGCGCATAAAATGGGCTTTCGCTTCCGCCTCCACGCCGCCGATTTGCCTGGAAAGCCCGATTTGGTTTTTCGCTCCCGCAGGAAGGTGATTTTCGTTCACGGCTGCTATTGGCATCGCCACAGGAACTGCGCGCTCGCACGTCTGCCGAAAAGCCGTCTGGACTTCTGGATTCCGAAGCTCGAGGCGAACGCGCGCCGCGACGCGGAGAATCGTTCACGATTGAAAAAAATGGGATGGTCGGTTCTGGTCGTGTGGGAGTGTCAGTTATCGGACGAGAAACGGCTTCAAAGGCGCGTGCTCGAATTCCTCTCTTAGGGCTTCGCCTGACGGTCCGGCGGATTCGCGCCCAAGAAATCCGCGAGCATTCTCCGCGCCTCGACGCTCGTTCTTGTTTGGCGAAGCCTTTTCGCCCAAGGACGACCGGGGTGAAGCGCGTCCCACCACGAAATCTCGCCCTGGTGGCGACCCTTGCCGGGATCGTGGTTTCCAAAACCCTCGACGCAAACGTTCCAGACCGGCTGAAAATGCTCGAGGAGGAAGCGCTCGGCCATCGTGATCCATAGAGGTGTCACGACGAGGAACCGACAGCGGAAGTCGGCGATGTCCAAGTTTCCAGCCGCCTCAACAGAGGCGACGTGCTCCGACAGGCGATTGTGCAAGGCCGATCCGGGACCTGCGGAACGGGATCCCTTCCGAGCCCCCGCCGGCACGGCTTTGCCGACGTATATGGGCAGCGTGGCCTTGGGTGAACGGACAGGGTGGTAGGGTTCGAAGGAACCGTTGTAAAACAGAGCGTACACCCCGGCACCTTCAAATGGCGTTTCCAGCGGGAGCGGATACGGGCCGCGCGACATGAGTTCTCGAACGAGATTGCGCGTGAGATTGTCGTAGTCGAGGGGGTTGTATTCCTCGTGGTCAGGCATTTGCGCCTCCAAGGCTGTCGGCGACGCCGGCGGCCACGACATGCGCCAATCGCACGGGCACGGCGTTACCCAACTGCCTCATCGACTCGGACCATGAGCCCATGAACTCCCACTCGTCCGGAAAGGTCTGAACGCGTGCGGCCTCGCGCACGGAGAAGTATCGGACCTCGCCACCGGGATAAGCGATCATGTTCTCGCCGCCGGGAACGCCGTGCACTCCTGCTTTGAGGGCTTTCGCCGGCAAATCCAAGGGACTCCCCGTGTGGCCCGGATAGGCGCGCGCGCCGCGTTGGTGCGAATGGTTGGGAAAGCGCGCGGCCGCGCGTTCGCGCGGGTCGGGTAAATCGCGCAATCCGTCGCGAACTGTATGCCATGGTTCGTCGATGCGAGGCCGCCGTCCGGCGAACAACCCGGGAATCGTGTCGCGGAAACGCGCCGGAGGCGCGTGAGGCGGTTTGACGGCGTGCCGCGACCAATATTCGCCCGTAACCCATTGGTCGTGAAACAGGGTTTCGAGGGAATGCGTTGGATCGGGAAAGCTCCACTCGATCCCCGTGTCGGATCGAAATCCAACGACGAACAATCGTTCTCTACGCTGGGGGACGCCATAGTCAGCTGCGTTGGCAACGCGGAAGACGAGATTGTAGCGAGGGCCGTCGGAGCGACCGGACGTTTGCGCTCTTTCGAGTCTCGACAGGTGATCGCCCCAAGACTCGTTTTTTCGGCGAGTCAGCGAGGGAAGGGACAATTGCAGGAGGGCGTATTGAAAGTACGTCGAGAAGGATTTTCGAAGAAGACCCTTGACGTTCTCCATGATGAACGCGCGCGGTTCCAATTCACGGATGGCGCGAATGAATTGCGGGATCATGTCCCGATGGTCGTCCGGACCGCGATGTCGTCCACCGATGCTGAACGGTTGGCACGGCGGGCCGCCGGCGACGACGTCCACCGCGGCAATTTTCTCGAACGAAATTTCCTGCACGGGGGAGGAAACGACGTTCCAGAAATCCACTCCGGGTATCCGGCCAATCCCGGCGTTTCGCTCGATGGTACGGCACGCGTCGCGATTGAAATCGATCAGCGCTGTGTGTTTGAAGCCGGCGAAGTGCATTCCGAGAGCCAGTCCGCCGGCACCCGTGAAAAGCTCAAGGGAACGCAGTTCCCTCGCGCTGACTTTCCGACTGGCTGCTTCCGACATGGCCGCCTTGGTTGAGATCGTGCTGAATACGCAGTTCATAGCGGATTTCCCGGGATGGAGCAACGCAAAGACGAAGGCGAACCCTCGACCGACCCTCTGGCGCTCTCGTCAAGGTGGTCGAGTCGGCCCGCCGCGCGGCCGCGCGCTCGGTCAACAGCATCATGACCGCCACGTATTGGGAGATCGGTCGGCGGATTGTAGAGCAGGAGCAGAAGGGAAAAAGGCGGGCGGAATACGGTTAGGAGCTATTGGAGCGCATATCCGCCGATATGTCGGTTCGATTCGGACGTGGATTCTCCGTTCGCAACTTGCGAGGCATGCGAAGCTTCTACCTGGGATGGCCGATTCGGCAGACAGTGTCTGCCGAATCTTCGACCGCGCAGGCGCTTGTCCAAACCGCCGAGCGCTTCCCGCTATCATGGTCGCACTACGTTCGCCTGATGCAGGTCGAAAACGAGCATGCCCGCGTTTTTTACGAGAAAGAAACGTTGCGCGGCGGATGGACCGTTCGCCAACTGAACCGGCAGATTGGATCGCAATTCTACGAGCGAACGGCCCTGTCGAAAAACGAAATCGCTTCAGCGAATCCTCACACCCACGGCAGGACGAACGACGGCAGGCCGCCGACGCGGTTGTTGATGCCGCGCCGATACACGAGGATTTCGCGCCCCCCTGTGCGCGAGGTGCGCAGGATGAGGATCACCTCGGATGCGTCGAGCAGCACCGACACGTCGCGGAACATCCACGGGTGCAGCGACACGCCCTGATGCCGCGCGGCGCGATCGACCATGTGGCTGACCGCCAGCACGGTGGTGCGCAGTCGCGGAAGAATCTTGGCGATGGCCGCGACGGCATGATCCACGGCGGCGATGCGGTCTTGCTCGGGCAGCGTCTGCACCGCGTGGAGCGGATCGAAGACGACCAGATCCACCTTGCCCGCGCTCTCGATGGTCGCGATGAGGTCGTCGGGATCGCGACGCACGGCGACATCGACGTAGAGCCCCGGCGTCGGCGACCAGTATCCCTCTTCGGTCGGCGAGATCAGCGCGAGCACGCGTCCGCCGTTTTCGATCACGGTGTTCGCGATGTGCACGGCCAGATACGAGCGCGCGGAGTGCTCGACGCCCGACAGCACGTTCATCGTGCCCACCGACAACCCGCCGATGCGGTGGTCGAGGGCCATGATGCCCGTCTCGACCTTTTTGAGCGGCAGCGGCGGCACGGGTGCCAGCGGCATGCGCGCGACGCGCGACGGCTCGCTTCGCGGTTCGGTTCGCGCGACGGTGCGCGATTCCACTCGGGGCTCGGGTCGCGGCTCGACCCTCGGCAGCGGGCGCGGCGGCATCGGTTCGCGCGCCTGCCGCGGCGCGGGAGCGGGCCGCTCGACGCGGGCCTCGGCGCGCTCCGGGGTGCGAGACTCGGGACGCGGTTCGGGTCGCGGGACCTGCGGCCTCGCGGGCGGAGGCGGCGGCGCTTTGCGGATGATCGTGCCCGTCGGCCCGGCGGGCGGCGTGTCTTTGTGGCGCTTGAAGATCGGCCGGTCGAACTCGGGATCGGGGCCCTTGTAGCGCGAGGGCACGGCCTCGGGCTCGCGCGGCGCGTCGGGGTCCGGCGCGGCGGCGACCGGCGCGGGACGCACGGGTTCGCTCTTCATGTCCTCGCCCGTCCGTTGCGCCGCGGACGTGGCCGAAGGGCCGGAATTCGAACCGAAGGAACCGGTGCCGTCGCTCATGCCGGGCAGCTCCTGTTGTCGGGGAACCGGACGCTCCGAATCCGTTTCCGGAACGCGCCGGATGGGACGCGAAAGTTGATCGTCGTCGCGCCTGCTCATGTTCCCCCGCACATTTTCTAGCACAAAACGAATTCCAGCCCAATATCCCGATTTTTTACGAATTGTCGCAGTCTTCGTTCGGATTCATCCGTCGCGATGGACGAGATGATCCGCCTTGGAAAATCTCGCGGACATCGTCGTTGATCACCGCGCGCGATTTGGGCAGACTCGCGTCGGGAGATTTCGCCATGAACGCCCGCCAGCGACGCCGCGCCGTTGCCCTCGTCCAAAAGATACTGCCGCCTGAGGAATTCGCGCGGATCGACTCGATCTCCATTCGCGATCTGGGTTACGGATTCGACCCCTTCGGCATGGAGAAAGAGACCGCGATGCTCGGCTACGCGCTGGGCTATTGGTTCCACAAATTCTACTTCCGCGTCGAGAGCCGGGGGCACGAACATATCCCGGCCGGGCGCGTCCTGATCACGCCCAACCACTCGGGAGTGCTGCCCATCGACGGCTCGATGATCTGGGTCGACCTGATCCACCGGTCGCATTCCCCGCGCGCGGCGCGCGCGATGGTCGACAATTTCTTCGGCTTCATCCCGTATCTGTCGACGTTCTTCTATCGCGCGGGACAGGTGGTGGGCGCGCGGCGGAATTTCGAGGATCTGCTGCGCGCGGACGATCTGGTGATCGTGTTTCCGGAAGGCGCGAAGGGGACCGGCAAGTTCTTCTGGCAGCGCTACCGGCTGCTCGAGTTTCATGTGGGCTTCGTCGAGCTCGCGCTGCGTTTCGGCGCGCCGATCATTCCCACGGCGGTGATCGGCGGAGAAGAGCAGGCCCCGATGTTCCTCGACGTCCAGCCCATCGCGCGGATCTTCGGATTCCCGTACTTTCCCGTCACGCCGTTCTTTCCGCATCTCGGCGTACTGGGAGCGCTGCCGCTGCCGGTGAAATACGACATCACCTACGGGCCGCCGCTGGACTTTTCGGCGCAATACGGTCCCGACGCGGTGAACGACCCCGAAATCGTGCGGATGCTCGCCGACCGGCTACGCATGATCGTGCAGACCATGGTGGACGACGCCCTCGCGCGGCGCGGAAGCGTCTTCGGATTCGGACGGACCGGCTAGCGGTTTTTCGCGGCCTTGATTTCGTCGAGGGTGCGCGCCGTGGGCAGCGCGTCCTTCTTCTCAGTGATGACCGGATACTTGCGCGACATCTCCTCGTTGACCTTGGTGTACGGCTTGTATTCGTCCGGCACCTCGTCGTCGGGGAAGATGGCCTCGACCGGGCACTCCTCGACGCACGAGTCGCAGTCGATGCAGGAGTCCGGGTTGATGTAGAGCATCGTGGGGCCTTCGTGGAACGCGTCCACGGGGCACACATCGACGCAGTCGGTGTACTTGCAGTTCTCGCAGTTCTCGGTGACGACGTAGGTCATGAACGGCTCCTTGAGCGCCCCTCACCGTGGGGCCGGGTGGACTTCGGGGCGACCACAATACAGATTCCGACCTGTCTGTCCATGGCCCATGCGGCGAAATTCAAGCGGGTTCCGCGGTCGGGTTTCGGTCGCAACAGAACCCGTCGAAGTGGTCGGCCGGTCGGCCGTCGCCCAGAGGAAGATTTTCGACGCCGACGTCGGAATAGCCCTGCTGAGTTCGCCGTTCACGAGATCACCGCCGAGACTTCATTGGAGAAACGATCGGCCTGCGTGCATCGATTTCGCACCGCGTCCCAAGCTCCCGTGACTCTCCTTTCACAATCACGGTAGTTACGCATCGACTTCTTCACGCGGCCATTCCTCTTCGGCAATGCGGCAAGTTGCGCTTCGAGGTTCAGGTTGCACTCCAGGTTGCGGAGAAGTCTGTGATTCCCCTGAAACAGCGCCGCCGTCAGCCATGCCTCCGACGCTTTCGACGGCACGCAGAGCACGGTCCGAGATCCCAGAGCGGCAAGGCCCAACCACGCGAGTATGCGACAGCGAATCTCGTCCGCACTCGTCGTCGGCGGAGGACAGGGGACCTTGCAGGGCAGCGGCGGCCATCCGCGTTGATCGGCGAGCGTTGCGATTTCGACGCTCACATCTCCGTACTTGCCTTCGGCGACATCCGCGTCCACATGAACGATGAAGAGGTCGAAGCCGGGCAGTGTCGGGTCGCTTTCCAGATCAGAATGACCACGGCCCGCGAAATCCTGACACCAGCGCAGTACGCCGCCCCAGCCGGCCCCGAGCTGCTGGCGGGTCGCCTCGGGCTGAAGAAGCGTCAATTCGAATGGCTCCTCAAGCAGCGCTTTAAGGGCGGCCTCGATAACGATCGCGTCGGTAGGTCCTTCCGCGACAAGTGCGACGCGAAGCTCAGACATTGGGCACGGCCCCGAGGTGTCCCATCGCCCAAAGTCGAGACAGCGGGTACTGCTCATTCATATTCCGAAGTTCCGGCGAGACCATTATACGTCGCACCGTGGTGTGCCCCGCGCTATTTCGCTCCACCGCGAAAAGCCGTACCTCGTCGTCGTCGAGGGCGAGTCCATCCAGCACCGTGGGGTTGTGGGCTGTAAACAGGAGTTGACGGTCGGGGTTCGCACCCTTCAGCCAATCGGCCAGACGACCGACAAGCCGCGTGACCAAGCGTGGATTCAGCGCCGAATCGAGGTTGTCGATCGCGAAGATCGAGGGCGACGAAGGTGAGAGACAGAGGATGGCGGCGAAAAGTACATACAGGGCGCCCTCGCTCGCATCGTGTCCCGTGAGCGTGTTGCGCGAAGGGGCCATGAAGCGATCCGTAAATTTCAACACCTGCTTGGCCCGGGAAACCGCCGGCGAGAGCAGCTCGCCCGCCGAGTCCGTGGCGTTTACGTCCTTGATCCAATCGATCAGATCCAAAACGTTTTCGAGCCGGTCTTCTTCCAGCACTCGCTTCAGCCCTTCGAAGCCCCCCGCAAGCCCTCCGCCAGCGAGTCCTACCGGCATGCGCATCTGCGAATCCGGAACCGTCGCACGCAATGCGGGCGTGCTCGGTGAGTAAATCGCATATCCCTGCAAGGATCTCAGTAGACGCGAGGCCGGGTCGTTCGGCTCCAGTTCGACGAGCTTCAATGCCGCCATTCCGGACTTTTCATCGAGGTTCAGCTTCTTTTTGCCGCGCGGCCCACGGGTCAAGATCTTCGTGGGGCCGGATGACAGCAACTCGGACTTAAACGACCAAGCCGGCTCCGGGTTGTCGAGCGGATTCAGAAGCGAGACACGAAACGTCGATTCCAACTCACCCTGTGCTTCGAGGGTAATGTGCGGTCGGATTTTCGTGCCGGCGAACGACGTCTTGAACAGTCGAGGCAGACCCGCCCGAACGCCTCGGCGAATGATCGCCTCATCATCCACGCGACCCGATGCCGCGGCGCTCAGGACACCGATAGCCTCGAGAACGTTGCTCTTACCGGTTCCGTTTGCCCCGATAAAGCAATTCACACGTCCGAGTTCGAACCTCTGATCGACGATGGACTTGAAGCCCCCGATTTGGATGCCACGCAGTCTCATGCGATTCTCCATTGCGACCCAAGGCGTCGCGTCGTGGCCCTATGCAGCCGCTTCGATCTGCCCGGAAAACTCGGCGGCAATCAGGACGGCGAAACGTTCGTTCACGAGCCCGATGGAGCCTACTGTCGCGTCGCGCCGGTCGTCGAGAATCCGAAATGCTAAGACCCGCATCTCGGGAATGCGCGGGGGTCCGAAACATATGTTGAGGTTTATGCTGTCGCATCGGAGAAATGCTTCTTGCGTCACTGCCTCCGCCTCCTCAAGCCGCTCCAAGTGCTCCTATTGTGTTCCGTGAGATAGCATCCCGCCTTGATCGATACAAGGATCGGCGTAACGACCGCGAGCGACAGTGAAACTCACCGATGGTCGGGAACGATCGGCGGGTCCATTCTTCGCCGAAAACCGGAGCCGCGCGCCGTCGGACCTCGATGCCCCGGGACATGATCGTTCGATCGCATAGCCAAGCACAGTCGCATTCGGCGAATTCAATGTACAATATTCGCGATCATTGGTGGCGGAGGTCGCGATGAGAATGTGGCTCGAACTCGGTCGTGCGTCGGCGATGGCGCTGCTGATCGCCGTCGCGTTCGCGGGTTGCGGTTGCGGCGACGACGACGATGCGGATGCGACAACGGACGAAGACCCCGACGACGACACGGCGAACGACGATGACGACGATGACGACGATGACGCGAGCGACGACGACACCTGGCCGCCCCTTCCCGACGACGACGCGGGCGACGACGACAGTGCGTTCGATCTCGACGTGCATGCCGCGCTCGTCGCGCCGCCGTCGGTGCTGCCGGACGGCGTCGAGTCGTGCGCGATCATCGACCAGACCGAGTGCCGAAGCGGGACCGAGCACGTCTGCGCGATCTACGACGCCGGCGCGGACGACTTCACCGACGACCCGCCGGAGTTCATCGAACGCATCTACCACCACGAGCGATATCACGACCTGGCAAATCGCTCCGACAGCACGATGCTGACGGTGCACACCACGACCGGCATGGCGCCGGGAACCGACCGCGCCGTGTGGAGCGATCCCGCCGCGTTCGACGAATACGACGATTGGGGCGACGGCGCGTTTTACGCCGGCATGGCGCTCTCCGCCGCGTCGCTGCGTTTCGCGTCGACCGGCACCGACGCCGATTACGCGCGCATGGCCGACTACGCGGATCGGGTGCTCCTCAACTGGCGCGTTACCGGCGTGCTGGGCTACATGATCCGCTCGGTCGCGGCCATGCTCGACGACGGCGTGCCGATTCCGCCCGGACACCCCGAGTACAACCTGCGCGAATACAAGGAACGCACGAACCACGTGATCTACACGCTCGCGCCCGAACTCGAGGACCTGCTGCCCGCGTATTATTACGAGGGCGCGGACCTCGATCACGACGACACACCCGATCTGAATACAACGGCGCTGCTCGAAGGCAGCCCGAGCCAGGATGCGTACTCGGGCGCGATGGTCGGCATGCAGCTCGCGTACGATCTGCTGCGTCCCGAGCATCAGGCCCTGAAAGACGAGATCGCGCGTCACGCGATCTGCAACGTCTCTCGCCTACGCAAGCTGCGCATCGCCCACTTGACCGAGAGCGCGCTGGGCCGCCTCGCCGTGCAGTACCTCACGTCGTCGGGCGGTTACCATCCCGATGCCGACGACATCGATCTCGACGGCATCGACACGCTCGTGGGATATGTTCAGGAGGCGCTGCCGCCGGGCGCGCCGGGCGACTTCGAGTTCGGATGCCCCGACGCGCCGCCCACCGAGGTCGATCCCAAATACGATCTGGACGCGCGCGATCCGCTCTTTCTCGTTCGCCTGGCGGACATCGCGTTGAAGATGACCGGCGAGGGCGACCACCCGATCGACTTCATCTACTTTGTCTCGCATCGCGGCGGCGACGTGATCTACCTCGTCAACTACGCGCTCTTCGCGTACCACGTCTCGGGCGACCGGGCGTTTCTCGACTTCGTCAAGAACCAGCTCATCGACGAGATCGACGGACTCGCTGTGCTCAACACCGCGGGGTCGTTTTTTCTGAACCCCTATTGCGGCTCGTGGATCGGCGGCGATCTCAGTCACCCGGTCATATACGCGACGTTGCTGCACATCGACGACGCGCTCCTCGCCGCCGAGCACCAGCGCGCCATGCTCGAAGAGTTCAAAAACAAGATGTTCGAAAACGACAACAACGCGTATTTCGGAATGACCTACGCGGCCACGGTTGGCGGCGACGTCGATGCGGAAGTGGACGATTACGGAGAATGGGCCGCGCAGGAACTCGACGCCTATATGCTGAACCCCGATCACCCACTCGATCCCAAACGCAACTACAGCACCGATTACGTGGCGGCTCCGCTGCCGCCGCCCTACGAACCCGCGCCGCCCACCGACGACGAGATCGCCGAGTGCGAGACGGGGCTCGAACTCTTCGGAATCGAGATCGTTCCCGGCCCCGGCGTGGATCCCGATTTCACGGTGCTATCCCGCGAGCCGCTGCCCGTGGGGATGCGCGTGCCGCACGACCTGATCTGGCATTTTTCGCCGTTCAATTTGAAGCGAAACTGGGGCGCGAACGACGGGCGCTACCAGTTGACCTTCCTCGATCTCACGCTGCCGTTCTGGATCGGCCGATACCACGAACGCATCGACTCGGGTTTGGGAATGGCCCTCGCGTGGAAGAACACGGGCGGGCCGTGCGACGTCAGGGACAGGCGGGCAGCACAATCTCCCGTCGTCAGGCGCGGTAATCAGCGTTCGCCGCGCAGATGATCGTCGAAGAAATCGGCGACGCTGGAAATGTCATCGGGCGACGGATCATAGGCGACGCGAAAGCGGGGCGGAGCATCTCGTGGCACCGGTGGCTGCCCGGGTTCGTAATTCCCGTTGATAACCGGATGAAACCGCCAGATTGCCGGTGCCATTGCGTGAGAGAATGAACCATCCGGAAGATGGTCGACATACGTGGAATACGAATCGTAGACGTGCGCCTCGATTAGGGGGTCGATGATCGCACTCAGGTTCGTCGACACGGCTCCGCCAGAGTGCCCGTAGGTTCCGACGCGTCCTATGGCCTCAAAACCGTCCAGCATGCGTGTGACGATCAGGTGCTCGTAGACCTGGAGGGCAATGAGTGACGCTCCGTCGAGGAGAAGGGATCGTGAGATCTCGCCCTCGCGGGCGTTCATGCACATGGCGCGCGCCGCGTGCATATACAGGCCGAATCCCCGTTCCACAAATTGTGCGCCGGACGCATTTTCGAACATGGCAATGGGACTGCCCCCGTGCCCGTGAACAGCCAGGATCGCCGGCGTGGGCCGCGCGGCGTTTCGCGGCATCAGGAGCCACCCCGCGAATTTCCCGACGATGGGGTTGTCGATCACGACGACTTCCGAACACACGTCGTCCATCACCGATTGGTCCACGATGGTCACGTTGATGGGAGAGGACAGCGATTCGCCCAAGAGCCGTGAGATGGAGAGAGCGTCGTCGAGCGCGGCAGCGAGATCGTCCCGCGACATCGGTTGTGTCACGAGCGGACCGAAGGCGCGCGCGGGATCGCGGATTTGTGCGGCGAGCGCACCCTCATCCAACCGCCGAAGGCGCCACGTCTCGATTCGCTCGGCGAAACGAAAATATTCGGAAGCGCAATCGCCGCAGGCGAGGGGAATCTCGTGATCCTCGTTAAAAAGGCAGGGATCGCGAAATCGAAGGTCGAAGTGAAGACGTACCGGCGAGTCCAGGCCGAGCTTGTTGACCCACCCACAAACCTGATCGAATTCCGGATCGGGGTCTCCGGTAGCGACACGTGGGGACAGGCGGGGATCGATCCGGGTGGGGGAAAGGACGACAAGACTCCCCATCCGGATCCATGACGAAACCGCGGCGACGGAGCAGGCGACCCCCAGAATGATCGCGACCAACAGCAAGATGGCGTGGGTCCCTCTTGAACGCGCCTGCCGAAAGGAATCGATCATGTTTCCGACTTAGCGCATGCGCGAGAACGCGTCCATCAATGACTTGGCGTCGCGAGAGATGGAGAAACTGAACTTGATCACAGCCCAAAACGCGGGGCGACCCTGCCCAAGCGCTACGCCGAAAATTGGCGGATACAGGGACGAAAATACGAGTCCGATTCCGGTCGTGTTGGTCGTGTCTCCCGGTTTCGACCTCGAATGATGGGATAACGATCGACGCCGGGGCGCGGGCATGGCCCTCGCGTGGAAGGACACCGGCGGGCCGTGCGACGTCAGGGACAGGCGGGAAGCGCGTCGTCGGTAGGGCAATCGCCTCCGCCCGTCGTCGCCCACTCGATCGCGAAGCCGATCCCCGCTGCGGGAAGCCCCATGTGATCGATCCCGGCAAACGCACAGCTCTTTACGTCAATGCCCGCGGCGACCATGTCGTCATACAGGCACGCCTGCTCGGTCGGCAGCCGCTGCACGTCGTCGAGGCCGGAGATCATCAGCACCGGCGCGCCGTCCGCGTCCATCGGCACGTCGTTTTCGGCGGTCCATTGTGTGTAGGCCGCCGCCCGCGCGGTGCAATCGGCCGCGTCGTTCAGGCAGTCCACGACCTCCTCGCGAAACGTCGGCTCGGCCATCTCGCCGATCGTGTCGGGCGGTGTGTAGTCGGCGGTCGGCGTCGCCAGCGTCGCCGTGATGCCATATACGCACTGCGTCTCGATCGATTCGATCACCGTTGCCGCGATATCCGGCGCGAAAGGCTCCGCGACGTGATCCTCGCCGAAGAGGTTGGCGAACGCTGCGTAGAGTGCCAGCGCGGCGACCATGCGCGTGACCCCCGCGCCGGTGTCGATCGGCCAGTTGGGCAGGCGGAAGGCGTTGGCCGAGTTGCCATCGGGGTAATCCCCGGCGAAAGAGATCGCCGCGATGAGCGCGAGATCGGGCTCGCCGTCGATGGCCATGCGGGCCTGCGTGCCGAGCGCCGCGCCGCCGCCCTGGCTGTGGCCGGTCACGATCACGCGGCCATCGAGCGCGCCGGGGGTGGTCGCGCGCATCGCGGCGCGGGCCGCGTCGATCACGGAACGCACCGTGTCGGGCATCGAGCCGTAGCCCTGCGTGCCCTCGTTGCCCATGCCCGCGTAGTCGGGCGCGATGACCGGCAGCCCCGCGGCGACCCACGGCACGATCAGGTCCTCGCTCGGGCGGGGCGTGGTGGACGGCGCGCAAAAATCCGCGAGCCCCACGGTGCCGTGGGCGACGGCAACGACGGGCAGCGGTCCGGGGGGAGGCGTGTCGGGCAGCAGCAACAGCGCGGTGCCCACGCCCGCGACGCCGTCGCGCCGCAGGGCGCGATACGCGATGCGGTACGAGCGATAGCCGCTCGACACCGTCACTCCGTCGATCTCGGCTAAACGCTCTGCGACCTCGGTCGCATCCACGGCTTCGTCGGGAGCGCAGCGTACGATCGCACCTCGCTCGCCGTCGTCGAAGAACGGCAGATCGCCGGGCGTGACATACACGTCGTCTTTGGAGTCGGCGCACGCGACGGCGAGATCCGGCGGCGGCGCGTCGTCGTCGTCGTCGATCGCATCGTCATCGGAATCGTCATCGTCCGATGCGTCGTCATCCATCGCCGAGTCATCGTCGGTGGAGTCGTCGTGGTCCATCGAATCGCCGCGATCGTCCGATTCGCCGTCTGCGCCGCAGCCGGTAACCAGAGCGAGCAAAGCCACGGCGATCGTCATCGCACGAGTTGCTGCGCGCATACGAAATGTCCCTCTCCGAATATCCGGGATGATAACACCGCGCCCCCGGCCTTGGCGACCGGGGGCGTGTTTTTCGGGTTGCCCGCGGAGTTACTCGGTCCACCAGTTCGCGAGCGCGAAGCCGTTGCCGAAGGTGTCGCGCTTCAGATAGATCCCCTGCACACGCCCGTTGTGGCCGCTCGCGTCGTCAAGCCAGTCGAGATCAAAAGCGCCCGACTGTTCCTCGTCCGGCGTGTCCGTATACGTTCCTTCGAGAAGGCCCATGAAGTTTCCGTCCACGTCGATGTATTTGCCCTTGACCGCGCCGGTCGTGTCGGAATCGGGGATGTAGCGGCAGCGGGTGTGACCGTAAAGTTCCCCGTCGCCGCTCTCCCACTTGGCTTTCAGCACGCCGCCCTCTCGTTCGGGCAGGTCGCGCCAACGACCGCTCACGAAACCGCTGCCCTCACCGGTCGAAAGGTGCGACGCGATCGCCACGTGATCGTCGTCATTGCCGGTCGGCTCGAGCAGGAGCAGGTTGAGCAATTCCGTCACGGACAGATCCCGCGTATAGGGACCGATCCCGATGTGCAGGAAATTCTCGTCGTCGGCCGTCGCTCCCGGCTCGAGACGCAGCACGAGGCCGTCGTAGTGGGGCCGGATGTTGCTGTGCCACGCGACCAGCGTCGGATCCTCGCGCGTTTCGATCTCCGTATCCCAGAAGTCGAACATCACGGTCCGCTCGATCACGAGCAGGCCGTCGTCGATGCGGATCTCGCCCGAGTAATCGAACGCATCCTCCTGGTCGGGATCGACGATCAGATTGCCCCACAGAACGCGGATGTGGATCGTGTCGCCGATCGACTGCGTCGTGATCTGGTCGGCGAAGGGATCGGGGTAGATCTCGTCCTCGACCATGCCGAGGATCTCCTCGTCGCCGAACCCGGGCTCTTCGTCCGAGGTGTTGTAGTACGAGCCGAATCCGCCCGAATCGCCGCTGTCCGCGTATTCGCCGCGCTCGGACTCTTCGTCGTTTCCACCGCAACCAAGGGCCAACACGGTCACCGCAAAACTTAGCAAGAGCCCGAATCGAGGCCGTCGTCGTCGCATCGCCGTTCTCCCTTTCAAGACGGTTCATGACAGGGACACGGTCGACGATCGAAAGGTTAAGCGGGCGAAGGAGACGCGCGAAGGGAAACGGTCCGGGGCCGGTCTTCTAGCGATAGACCACGTCGAGGATTTCGAGGCTGCGCGTGCCGCCGGGGACCTCGATGTCGACGAAGTCGTGCTTGGACTTGCCAATCAGGTGGCGGGCGATGGGCGACTTGACGGAGAGCCGGCCGTTTTCGGTGTCGGCTTCGAACTCGCCCACGATCTGGTATTCGAACTCTTCATCGGTGTTCAGATCCAGCAGACGCACGATCGCGCCGAAGACGATCCGGTCGCCGTGGATGGTGGAGGTGTCGATGACCTGCGCGGTGGTGAGCAGCGCTTGAAGCTGGCCGATGCGCGCCTCGAGCATGCCCTGCGCGTCCTTGGCCGCGTGGTACTCGGCGTTTTCGGACAAATCGCCGTGCTCGCGCGCGACGCCGATCGCCTTCGATGCCTTGGGCCGCTCGAATTTCACGAGTTGGTCCAGCGTCTGCTTGAGACGCTCGAAGCCGTGTTTGGTGATCGGAGACCGATCGGACATCCCCACTCCCATTCCTGTCAGGGCCGACGCGAACGCGTTTTATGGGTGATTTCACTCTGGATTGTCAAGAATCCCGCGCATCGAAAAGCGAACGCGGGCCAGACAGCCCGCGTTCGCGTGAAACCGGATTTCGAATTGGATCAGCAGCCGCAGCAGCCGCCGTCGTCATCATCGTCATCGCCGCCGTCCGACGCGTCGTCGTCGCCGCTGTCGTCGTCGCCGCCCGCGTCGTCGTCGCCCGTGTCGTCATCCGAGTCGTCGTCGTCGCCCGAGGTGACGATGGTGAGCGCGTCGGCCAGCGTGCCGTAGAGCATGTCGTCCGTTCCCCATCCGCCTTCCACGTCGCTGTCGAGCTTCGTGAGGATGTGGATGTTGCCGTTCGCGTCTTCCAGCACGCGCGTGTGCATGTAGCCGTAACTGTTGTTCTCGTCATCCGGATTCAGCGTGATGACCGCCGCCAATGCCGGCACGGCGAACAGAACGCACAACGCCGCGAGCACGATTCCTCGTTTCATTCGTCCCTCCGATGCGAATTGTCGATCGGACGAACGACCGTCGCTCGGCCCCCTTCCGCCTCATGACGTGCGTCATATTTGTTCGCATGCGACCGAATTTCCGTCGTTTTTCGTGAGCGATTGTGTTTCGCGATTCGGGTGCATACCATCGCGCGTCATGCACCGTCGCCTCGTCGCGATCGCCCTCGGAGCGTTGTTTGTCGCCGCCCTCGCCTTGCCCGCATGGGCTTGGGAAGAGGTGGCGGGGCTTCGTTTCGAGGAGCGGGGCGACCTGCGCGGGCTGCTCCTCGCCCTCGACCGGCAGGCCGCGCATCTGGCCAAATCGCCGGGCACCGCGGTGCGAATCGGCAACAGCCGCGTCACGCACCGCCAGTTGCTCCATGGCGTGCGCACGCTCCAGCGATTGGTGATGGAATACCCCGACCCGAACGCGCTCTCCGATCAGGTGAACGCGCACTTTCGCGTGTACCGCACCAGCCACCCCGAGCGCGCGGGCAAAGCGCACTTCACGGCCTATTACGACTCTGTGCTCGACGCGTCGCCCGTGCGGGCGGGCGCGTTTCAGTATCCCCTCTACGCGCGACCGGGCGACTTGACCGAAAAAAACGGGCGGTCCTGGCGCAAGGTCGGCGAGGCGCTGGTGCCCTATTACACGCGCCGCGAAATCGAAGAGGGCGGCGCGCTGGCCGGGCGCGGCCTCGAGATTGCGTGGGTCGCCGATTACGTGGAACTCCACTACCTGCACATTCAGGGCTCGGGGCGCCTGCACTTCCCCGACGGGTCGGTGAAAACGGCGCACTTTTCCGGCACCAACGGTTATCCGTTTCAGAGCGCGGCGAAGCACATGATCGACGCGGGGTTGGCGTCGGGCGGCTATCTCGCGATCAAGGCGTGGATGCGCGAGCATCTGGATGTCGCCATGCCTTTCTTCTGGCGCAACTCGCGCTTCATCTTCTTTCGCCTCTCCGACGACGAACCCACTGGCTCGGCGGGCATTCCCCTCACCCCGGGACGCACGATCGCCACCGACAAGTCGATCTATCCCGCGGGCGCGATCGGCTTCGTGCGCTACAGTGCGCCGGTGATGGATGACGCGGGCAAGGTGACCTCGACCGTGATGACCTCGCGGTTCGTCACCGATAACGACACGGGCGCGGCGATCGTCGGCCCCGGCCGCGCCGATCTGTACGTCGGCACGGGCGCGCGCGCCGAAGCCCTCGCGGGCGCGACCAACACCTTCGGCGAGATGTACTTTCTGATTCCGAGGTGAGGGCGACGCATGCTCGATCAAGGGATTGCGGCGCGGGCGACATCGACGCGGGCGCGCTCGCATGGCGGCGCCGATAGCGGGCTGATTTTCAACGTCCTGCTAACCGAGCCATGGATGGCGAGGCGTTTTTCGCGCCTCTGCCGGGGCGGGAAAAAATGGAGGAAATCAAAAACCGCGCTTTTTGATTTCCGGGGGAAAAAGTCCAGGACGGACTCATACTGTCCCCCTCGGAAGGCGAGACACTTGAAAGTGGGTAGAATTGAGCCGCCGCGCCCGGCGCGCCGGGCCGTCAGAGCCCCGTGCGCGTCCGGCAGGCGGCGGTCGCCCACGGGAGGTGTT
>CAZPJD010000201.1:0-18242 GCA_964586775.1 uncultured bacterium
GGGCTGGAACAAGGAAGACTTCTCGATCCTCGGTCCCGACGGCAAGCCGCGCTCGTGGCAGGCGTATTCGCGCACCGTGCCGCGCGCGACCAGCGGACGCATCCAATCGATGCACTTCTACTCGCCGATGCACTACTTCGAGCCGCGCGAGGGCGAGCAGACACCGTGGCTCGAATTCGCCATGGAGATGCAAAGCAAGGAGACCGAAGCGCCGACGGAGATCTTCGTGCCGCCGATGCAATACACGGACGGATTCTACGTCTGGCTTTCCGACGGGCACGCGGCCTACGACCCGCACCGGTTCATCCTGTATTGGTATCCCGCGAAGGACGATCCCGCATGGACGCACACCATCCGCATCCGCCCGCCCTACCCGGGTTCGACGGCGGAAGGCTGGGATTATCTGTTCCGTGGTGACGACGTGATCGAAGGGGGCGAGCGATGACGCGCGGTCGAATCTTTGCGTCGGTGGTGTTCGCGGCGGTGATGGCGATGTTTGCGCTCGCGGGCGGCGCGTGGGCCGAGGACGACGGCGGCGGCATCGTGACCGCCGAGATCGTTCCGTCTTTCGACCTGCAGTTTCAGACCTATCTATACCTCGCCAACGACCGCGACTTCGATCGCACCGAGCCGGTTTACTCTGAGAACGGCCAAACGTCGGGTTACGTGCTCACGACGCTGCGCCCCGGGCTGACGTGGGCGCCCGTCGATCAGATCACGGTGCGTTATCAGCTCGAGGTCGGCGACAACCTGTGGAGCCGCAACAATCTCGACGGGCAGGACCCCCTCGCACCCGAGACGGCGGTGGTGCGTCACAAGGAGGTGTGGGCCGAGGTGCGTTCGCGCAACGAGTTCTTCGGCGTGCGCTCGGGATTTCAATACTTCTACGACCCCACGCATCTGGTGATCGACCGTCACATGGGTGCGGCGTCGGCGTTCCTCGCGTGGTCGCCCAGCGGGCGCGTGACGCTCGCCGCGGGACAGGTCCCCGACACGGTGTACGAGGGGCTCGACGCCACCGGCGAGGACCGGCGCATGTCCGACAACAACTTCGAGCAGGACGACTACGTGGTGGCGCTGTGGTCGCGCCACGGCGCGGACGAGTGGAGTTTCTCGCCGGGCGTCTTCGCGCGATGGGACAAGACCGAGATCAACCGCCCGCGCATGGTCTTGAGCCCCGTCTTTCACGCCGAGGGCTGCGCGGGGTCGCCGCAGGTGTGCCTCGACTTCGACGCCGTCGGCCAGTGGGGGCGCCACGAACACGCGGGGCTCGACAACCGCGACGTGAGCATCCTCGCCGCCGCGGCGCAGGCCGGCGTGGCCGTGAACCTGTGGCCGCTCGGCCTCGACACGAACGTGCTCGCGTTCACCGCGGACGACGGCGACAAATACGACCAGTACGACACGGGGTTCGTGTATTCGGGCTGGTCCAAGAGCGCCACGATGATCCTGACGCTCAATACGCTGCACGATCAGTACAACAACATCGACGAGTCGGTCGCGGCGCAGGGCGCGGGGCTGGTGGTCGCCGACGAGGAGATCTCCGTCAATGTGACCGACAACGTGCGTCTTTTCGCGATCATCGGCGCGGGCTCGACGCTGGACGGCACGAACACCGACGGCGACAAGTTCCTCGGCACCGAGGGGCATCTGGGCGTGGAGTGCTCGGTGTACGAGGACATCGCCACGTTTCATCTATCCGGCGGCGGGCTGCTGCCCGGGCCGGCCGCGGCGATGCTGCGCAACGAGATCGACCGCGAGGCGACCGATCCGCTGGGCGTGATCCAGTCGTCGATGACGGTGCAGTTCTGATGCCGGGTGCGGTTTGGGTGCGCGTCTGGTAAACTGAAGCGGTCACATGGGAGCCGCGTCATGGAAGTGCGTCATCCGGTCTATGCGCGAATTACGATGGATCCTGAGAAGTGCCTCGGCAAGCCGTGCATTCGGGGACTCCGGATTCCCGTGGCGTCGGTCATCCGCTACCTCTCGTCAGGGATGTCGTCCGCGGACGTTTTGAACGAGTGGCCCGAACTCGAATCGGAAGACATTCACGAGGCGCTCGCCTTCGCCGCATCCACGCTCGACGACCGTTTCTTCCCATTGGAGCCGAACGCCCGAGTTTCCTGAGATTCTGCCAAAGGATTCGTCTCGCGCATGGCCCAGGTCGTACTCCAGGATGTCGTCAAGCGGTTCGGCGCGACGCGCGTCATCGAGCGGACGTCTCTGGACGTCGCGGATCGCGAGTTTCTGGTGCTCGTCGGGCCTTCGGGGTGCGGCAAGAGCACGCTGCTGCGGATGATTGCCGGGCTCGAGGACGTGACCGAGGGGACGATCTCGATCGGCGGGCGCGTGGTGAACGACCTGCCAGCCAAGGACCGCGACATCGCGATGGTCTTTCAGAACTACGCGCTCTACCCGCATATGAATGTGTATCAGAACATGTCGTTCGGACTGCGGATGATGCGCAGGCCCAAGGACGAGATCGACACGCGCGTGCGCGAGGCCGCGCGGATTCTGGAACTCGAATCGCTCCTCGAACGCAAGCCCGCGCAGCTTTCCGGCGGCCAGCGGCAGCGCGTGGCGATGGGCCGGGCGATCGTGCGCAAGCCCAAGGTGTTTTTATTCGACGAACCGCTCTCGAACCTCGACGCCAAGCTGCGCGTGCAGATGCGCCAGGAGATCAAGAAGCTCCACGAACGTTTGCAGGCAACGATCATCTACGTCACACACGATCAGGTCGAGGCGATGACACTCGCGTCGCGCATCGCGATCGTGAATCAGGGCGTGATTCAGCAGGTGGACGCCCCCGAGCGCATGTACGCGCATCCCGCCAACAAGTTCGTCGCGGGCTTCATCGGCAGCCCCGGAATGAACTTCGGCGACGTGACGTTGCGAAACGAGGCCGGGGCGTGTGTCGCGGATGCCGGGAGTTTTTCGGTGCGCGTTCCCGCGCCCCATGCCGCCGAGTGGCACGGACGCCGCGCGACGCTGGGCATCCGCCCCGAGCACATCGCATTGGCGGCAACCAACGGAACGCATGCGCCGGTGCGGGTGCGCGTGGAACTGGTCGAGCCGCTCGGCGCGACGGACCTCGTCACCGCGCGGGCGGGCGAGCACACGCTGTCGTTTCTGACGCCGGCCGGCGGGCGCGTCGCGCCGCACACCGAGATCGACGTTCATCTGAACGTATCCGAGATCAAGCTGTTCGACGCCGAGACCGGCGCCGGATTTTGGGTATGAGGAGAATGCCATGAAGCGCTTAGCCGTATTTGCTTTGCTGGCCGCGTTCGCGATCGCCGCGATCGCCTGCGAGTCCAAAACCACGCCGGTGGCGACGCCCGCGCCCGCGCCCGGCGATGCCGCGAAGCCCGCGCCGGGCGGCGGCGAGCTCGTCATTTTCTCTTGGTGGACGGCGGGCGGCGAGGCCGACGGCCTGAACGAGCTCATCAAGTTCTTCGAGGCCAAGAACCCGGGCGTGAAGGTGGTGAACGCGGCGGTGGCCGGTGACGCGGGCACCAACGCCAAGGCGGTGCTCAAGACGCGCATGCTGGGCGGCGACGCCCCGGGGACGTTTCAGGTGCATGGCGGATCGGAACTGCTGGACGGATGGGTGAAGCCGGGCCACATGGCGCCGATCACCAAGCTCTTCGACGACAACGGCTGGCGCACGCACTTTCCCGCGCAGCTCCTCGACATGGTGAGCGCGAACGGCGAGATCTACGCGGTGCCGTCGAACGTACACCGGGGCAACGCGCTTTGGTACAACAAGGCGCTCTTCGACGCGAACGGCCTGAAGCCCCCCGCGACCGTGGACGAATGGATGGCGGTGTGCAAGACGCTCAAGGACAAGGGCGTGACGCCGCTCTCCCTCGCCTCGCGCAACAAGTGGGAGGTGCTGCACCTGTTCGAGAGCCTGCTCGTCGCGGCGGGCGGCGCGGATTTTTACGAGGATCTTTTCGCGGGCAAGATCGCGTGGACCGACGAGCGCGTGAAAAAGGCGCTGACGCTGCTCAAAGACCTTCTGCCTTACGTCAACGACAATCACGCCACGATGACCTGGGATCAGGCGAGCGGCATGGTGCAGGAGGGCAAGGCCGCGATGAACGTGATGGGCGACTGGGCGAAGGGATATTTCGAGGCGCACCAGTGGGTTGCCGACAAGGATTACGGCGCGGTGCCGACCCCCGGCACGGTCGGCGTGTTTTTCGTTGTCACCGACACCTTCGGGCTTCCCGCCAAGGCGCCGAATCCGCAGGCCACGCTCGCGCTGCTGCGGGTGATCGGCTCGGTCGAGGGCCAGGCCGCGTTCAACCCCAAGAAGGGCTCGATCCCCGCGCGCACCGACGTGCCGATGGACGCCTTCGACCCGATCGCCAAGTCGATCATGACCGATTTCGGCAAGGACGTGCTCGTGCCCAGCGCCGCGCACGGGTCGGCGGTGGCGGAATCGTTCGTCATCAGCCTGAACGACCAGCTTTCGGTCTTCATCCAGGACAAGGACGTGGAGAAGTCCGCGGCCGCGCTGGAAGCCGAGGCGAAGGATCTGGGCGTTCGCGCGCCGTGATCCGGGTGCGGAAACCGGCCCAAAACCGGCATTTCGGCAATTGACGATCGCGGAAGATTCCGACTAATCTTCCGCGATTTCGTCGCTCGCGCCCCCAACCCATTGACATAGACCGGCAGATTTCATGGCTCGATTCTCCGACCGGATCGTCGGCGCCCGCCGGGCGGTTTTCGCCCTCGTTTTCGTCGTCACGATCGTCTGCGCGTTCTTCGCGGGCAGCCTCGAAACCGACATGAACGTCACGTCGATCCTGCCTGCGGACGATCCCGAGGTCGCGTATTTTCGCGAGACCTCCGACCGGTTCGGGTCCAGTTCCATCAACATGGTCGCGCTCGAATCGGGCGACATCTTCACCGCCGAGTCGCTGACCACGCTGCGTGCGATCACCGACGCGCTCGGGCAGGTCGAGGGCATCCGTTTTTCCATGAGCATCGCGAACCTGCTCGACATGCAGCCCGACGGCGAGGGCTCGATCAGCGTTCGTCCTTATCTGCCCAAAGGCCCCGCGCCCACGGACCCGGCCGAACTCGCGCGCCTGCGCGACACGGTGCTCGGCAACCCCATGATCGCGGGCAATCTGGTTTCGCCTGACGCCAAGGCCGCGCTCATCACCGTGAAACTCGCGCCCGACGCCGACCGCAAGACGATCGGGGCACGGCTCAAGGCGGCCGCGCGCGCCGCCGCGCCAGAATCGACGCTCTACTTCGGCGGCGTCGAGATGATCGTCGATTACCTGGCCGGCCTCATCGCGTCGCAGCGCATGATCGCGTGCATGGTGTGCGCCTTCGGCGTCTTCATCGCGTTGCTCTGGTGGGTGCTGGGTTCGGCCCGCGCGCTCGCATCGGCCCTTCTGGTCGTCGGTTTGGCCGTCTTATGGACGCTCGGCATCATGTCCGCTATCGAGCACATGCTCTCGCTCTTCACGTCGATGCTGCCGCTGCTCGTCATCGTCGCGGCGACGCCCTACCCCGTCATCTATCTCTTCGCTTTCGGCCGAGCCCCGGGCGAAGGCGCGGCGAAGGCGGCGAACGCGCTGGCGCGATGCGCGCGACCGATTCTGATCGGCTCGATGGCCGTGTCCGCATCGGCGATGACCTCGCTCGCCGCGCCCTGGGCGATCCTTCGCGACCTCGGGCTCGGCGTGGCGATCGGCGCGCTGGCGTCGGGAATCCTCTCGGTCACGCTGCTTCCCGCGATGGTCGCGCGCGCGAAGACTCGGGCGCGTTCGCTCTTCGACCGACGTTCTCTCGGCGGCGGCATCGCGCGCGCGGCGAAAGGGAATCCGACCGCGGCCGGCGCGATCGTGCTCGCAACCGTCATCGCATTCGGCGCGATCGCGTGGTTCATGCCGCGCGACGTCAACCCCATGGCGACCTTCCCGCCCGGCGGCGAGCCGCGCGCGACCGAAGACCTTATGCAGCGCGGATTCGGCGGTTCGCAACTGTTCATGATCGACTTTATGTCGGCCGACGTGCGTCACCCCGCCGTGCTCGAACAGATGACGCTCGCGACCAAGCGATTGCGCGCCATCCCCGATGTGAACTATCCGCAGTCGATCGCCGACGTGCTGCGCATGCTCAACACCAACCTGAACAACGAACCGTCCACGCCCGATTCGATGGGCAAGATCAACAACCTCTGGTTCATGCTCGAAGGCCAGCCGCAGGTCGATTTGCTCATCGATCCGAAATTCACCGACGCCATCGTCCAGGCGCGCGTCGGCGACATCCGTTCGTCGGTCGTCGCCCCGGCGGTGGATGCCATCGCGGTTGTGGCCGACCAGGTGGAGCGCCGTCTCGCGTCGGTGACGATCGCGAACGAACCCGAAACGCGGCGCGCGGCTTGGGCGCGTGTGCTGGGCGAACGCGCGGCCGAGTTGGCGGCGCTCGATCTTCGTCACTATCAGGGCGTGGAGGTCGACCGCGAAGGGCTCGCCGAAGAATTGACGACACTTCGCGCCGCGCCGGTCGCGCTGGGCGAGAAGGAAAACGCGGATCTGCGCGAACGCTATCGAACGTTTCTGACCAGCGCCGAGGCCGACGTGACGCTCCCGGCGGGATTCGATCCCGCGGCGCTCGTCGAGGCGCTCGCATCCCTCACCGCGCCGACCGAGGAATCGCTCGCGGCGACCATGGCGAAGAATCTGCCCGCGGATGTGCTGGCCAAGGACCCCGAGGGGCCGACGTATGCGGCCTCGACGCTGCTGGGCATTCACGAATCCGTGGTCAAGCGCGCACGCCACGCGGCGGCGCTGTTCAAGGTCGCCTCGCGCCTCGAACGCACGCACCAGATGGCGATCCTCAACAATCCCGCGCTGCGCGCCGACCTGGGGTCGAGCCTGTGGGCGATCAACGCCGACGTCGCGAACACCACGCCGGAGCGATACGAAAAGATCGCCGGGTCGCCTGCCGAACCGGCAAACGTCGTGAATATCGAGGCGCGAGCGACCGGTTGGCCGCAGGTGAATACGATGATGAATCGCGCGCTCGGCTCCGTCTTCGCGCGGATCGGTCTCGTGGCCATCGTCATCGCGCTCATCGGCGCAGCGCTCGCCGCCCGGTCGTGGCGGGGGGCGTTGGCGGCGGCCGCGGGTATTGGCGCGACCTTCGCCGCGATGACGCTGTTTGGCGTCGCGTTCGACAACATCGTCTGGGCGGCGCTGCTCGTCGCGGTGTCGCTCGCGGTGCCTGTCGCCGCATGGCGAAACGGCGGAACCGGCGCGTCCGCCATCGCGCTGCCCGTGGCGGCGGGGTTTGCGTTCCTGCTCGGCGCACCTCTCGCCATGCAGGCGTATCTTGGGGTATTCATGGCGGCGTCCGTTGCCGTCGCGGCCATCGCTTCGATCGCGTTGCACGCCGGCGCGGCGGACGATTCGGATCGCGCGTGATGGGGAATCACCGATTTTTTTCACGGGGGATGTGATGCGTGGAATCGTTCTGTTTGCCATCGCGGCGCTGCTGGCGCTGCCGACGTTCGCCGTGGCCGAGGACGCGGCGGAAATCCTCGCGAAAACCGACGCCAACCTGAACAACTTCAGCAATCTGCACATGACCTCGACAATGACGGTCAAGGCGTCCGACGGCACGGCCAAGGTCCGCGAGATCAAGGTCTGGCTGCAGGGCGACAGCCGCATGGTGAAGTTCTCCAAGCCCGCCAGCGACGTGGGCATCGCGCTGCTCTCCACCGACGCGAAGACGAACTTCGTCTATCTGCCCGAATACAAAAAGGTCCGCCGCGTCGCGTCGCACGTGCGCAATCAGACCTTCATGGGCACCGATTTTTCGCAGGAGGACATGGCGATCCTGCGTTATGCGGATGAATTCACGCCGAAGATTGAGAGCGAGACGGCGACGCACTGGATTCTGGATCTCGCGCGCAAACCCGGCGCGGACATCAGCTACGCCAAGATCCAGCTCACCGTGAAAAAGGAAAACCACACGATCGACAAGATCGTGTACCACGACAACGGCGGCGCGCCGCAAAAGACCGAGGAGCGCGCGAACTACTCGAAGCACCAGAGCAAGAAGGGCGAGTACTGGACGATGTCGAAAATCACGATGACCGACATCAAGACGGGCCACCAGACGGTGCTCGAAAACAGCGGCCTTCAGATCGATCTGACCCTCGAACCCGACTTCTTCTCCGAACGCAATCTGAAACGCCCGGTCCAGTGACATGAAGCGCATCGCGATCTGCCTGGCCGCGCTGGCGATGCTCGGCGCGACCGTTGTGCGCGCCGAGGACACGTTCACGCTGCGCGGCTTCGCCGAGTTCGACCAGCGCGCAACGATCGAAGGCGCAAGCCGCTGGCTCTACAACGAGACGACCCTCGGCCTGACCGTGCAGGGCATGCCCTCGCCGAAGGTACGTCTGCTGGGCAGCTTTCAGATCGACGCCATCGGATTCGACGAGCGTTTGCAGGACAACCGAACCTTCTACGTCGACGACCAGCAGGACCGCGTCATCACCGATCCCGTTCGGTTGGAACTCGACGAGGCGTACCTGATGGTCACCGGGCTCGGCCTGCGCAACCTCGACGTCCGGCTCGGCAAGCAGCGCATCGCGTGGGGCACCGGCGACCAGTTCAACCCCACCGACAACCTGAACCCCGACGACTTCCACGACCCGCTCCAGTTCGGCAAAAAGGCGCCCACGCCCTCGGTGCTCGCGCAGTATTACGCCGGGCCGGTGACGATCTCGGCGGTCTTCCTGCCACTCTTCTACCCGGCGCTGCTTCCGAAAACCGATATCCGCCCGATTTTCGAGAAGCAGTTCGACACCCTCGCGTCGGAATTCGAGATCGACACTGGCGACGCGCGGCTCGACGCGGTCTTCAATGAACTCATGCTCAGCGCGATTCAGGATGCGAGCCTGGGCGAGATCACCGTGTCGTCGAAGATTCCGAGCCGCACGACGGCGCACTCCAGCGCCGCGGCGAAGATTTCGGGCACGGCGGGATTTGTGGACATGTCGGCGAGCTACGCCTACGTGTATGACGACTTCGGCGTGCCGCGCTACATCACGATGGAGGTCGCGCCGCTGACGACGGGCCTGAAGCTGATCGACGAGGTGGACCTGCACGTCGAGCAGGAATTCCCGCGCGAGCACGTCGTCGGCGCCGACTTCGCCATGAGCGTTCCCGGCATCGACATCGGCTTCTGGGGCGAGGGCGCGTATTTCATTCCGGTGGACCGCTTCGACACCGAGTACTTTCTCGATGCCCACGCAGACATCAACGCGGTGCTCTCGTCCATCGCGGGCGAGGACCATCGCGACGGGCTCGTGATCGCGCGCGACGAGCCCCTCGCCGAAAACTTCGTCAAGGCCGTCACCGGCGTCGACTACACCTTCCCCGGCGCGTGGTACGTCAACGCGCAGTACATTCGCGGCCTGCCGACCGACAACACCGCCGATCTCGTCTCGGATTACGCGTTCGCGGGGGTGGACAAGCCGCTCTTCAACGACACCATCAAGCCACGCGTCTTCGGCGGCGTGTGTTTCGAGGACGAGAGCTGGGTGCTGTATCCGCAGATCTTCTTCTATCCCGCGGATTCGGTGGAGTTTCAGCTCGGCACGTTCTTCGTCTTCGGCGACGTCGACACCAAGTTCGGCGCGTTCGGCGACCACATCGCCTTCCTGCGCGCCAAAGCCTACTTTTAGCGGGGTCTGGAAAAAGTCCGTCCTGGACTTTTTCCACCCGGAAATCAAAAACGCGGTTTTTGATTTCCTCCATTTTTCGCGCCCTTGCGTGTGCGCGAAAAATGCCTCGCCATCCCTGGCTCGGTACGCAGGCTGTTTTTCAACAGCCTGCTACGCCGCGTCCTCGATCGCCGCGAGGATGTCGGCGAGCATTTCGACCAGGCCGCGCAGCCCCGCGGGATGCGGATCGCTGAAGACCTGCCCGATGTCGAAGCCGATCCAGTCGGGCAGCACCGGCGCGTCGAGCACGTCGAGCGCCACAAGCAGATCGTTCAGCATCGCGAGCGTCAGGCGCTCGGTGGTGAGCGGGCTCGGGTCGGCGCTCGACCCTTCCCACAGCGCGAGGCTCAGGTTGTGGCAGAGTCCCGCCAGCGCGTCGGCGGTCTCGGCGCGGATCTCCAGTTCGCCGATGAATACGCGATCCGCGCCGCGCGTGTAGCGCCCGTCGCCGTTGTCGTCGGCGTACCAGATCGCGTCATTCGACTGATCGTCGGTCTCGGTCGTCAGTTCGTTGAACATCCGGTAGAGCCGGTCGAACGCGGTGCCGAGTTCCACGCCCGCCTGCGCCATCCGCTCGGCGCCGTCCGGTTCCATCATCAGAAAGTCGTCGAAATACGGGTCTTCGATCATCGAGTCGAGCAGGTCGCCGAGGCCCGCGATCGTGCCCGCCGGGTCTTCGGCAAAATCGAAGGACGGCAGCGTGAGGGTGCCGAGGTTGAGGTCGAGGTTGTGCGAGGCCGCGATGTCGAGCACGCCGAGCACGAGCGACGTGAGCGCGCCGAAAAAGTCGAGATCGGCGCGGTCGAACTCGCCGCCGAGCACCATCAGGTCCGATCCACCGAGCGACCACGCGTAGCGACCGAGATCGAAGCGCAGCGGGCGAACCGGATCGAGCCGGGAGAACGCCTCGTCGCTCGCTCGAAAATCCGCAACGGCGGACGTTTCGAGGATGCTTTGCAGATGATCGCCCACGGCGACCGAAGGGCCCTGCTCGACCTGCTGTCCGTCCGCGAAGAGCGGCGCGAGCGGGACGATGCTGTCCACCAGATTCACCATGGCCAGCAGGTTCGCCATGACGAGGCCGTAGTCGGCGTCGCGGCGATCCGGATCCCGATCCTGCGCATAGCGGAAATACTTCGCCGCGTCGACGCCGTCGCCCTCTTCGAGCGCCGCCTTGCCCTTGGCGATCGCCTCGCTCGCCGAGACGTCGTCCTCTTCCTCTTCGGGATTGCAGCCGGCCACGAACGGCGCGAGCGCCAGCATCAGCGCGATGCCCACGATCAAACAGCGTTTCACCGCCAAACTCCCCCGGCCCACGGGCCGATCACACGCCCAGCAGCTTGTTCACGGCTTTGAAGATGTTGCGAAACTTCAGGCCGTGCTTGAGCGAACCCTTGAACGACATGTCGCGGTTCAGATAGGCGGTCGTCGCGTTGACGCGGTTGCCGAACACGCCCGCGCAGGTGCGTTCGTCCATGCCGATCACCATCTCCGGTTCGTCGAGCTTGCCGTTGCCGTAGCTGAAATTTCCGGCCTCCACCTTGAGCCAGAAATCCTTGCCGCCCTCGATCAGAAACTGGAACGTGACGCGGTCGTCCGCCGTCTGCTTGCGGATCTTGTCGTCTTCGTTGCACAGGTCGCACACCAGCGTCATGTACGCCGGGATGTCGTCGAACGACAGCGCCTCGTCCCGAATCCGGCTCACGATTCTCGCCTTCTCCATCGGATCCGCCATCGCCGCCCCCTTCTCGTTCAAATGCTCATGGCCGTTCGATACGCGTCGTGCACCGCTTCGCGGATATTTTTCGCGCGCTTGCGTCCGCAGTCGCCCACTTTGTGGACCTCGCCCACACGCTCGCGCAGCACCACCTCATCCACATCGCATCGCGGTACCACTCCGGTGGCGACCACGATGTCGTCGTAGGGGATCTCGATCGCCGTGCCGTCGTCGTTTTGCGCGTGAACCACGCCGGGCTCCACCCGCGTCACCTTCGTCCGTTTGTGAACGGTGATGAGCGGATGATTCTCGATCAACGGAACGACCTCTTTGCGCACGAGCGCCTCGATGTCGGCCGCGAGGTTCTTGAGCATCTCGACGATCGTCACGCGCTTGCCCATGTGCGCAAGCGCCTCCGCGACCTCGATGCCCACCGCGCCGCCGCCGATCAGCGCCACGCGCTCGCCCGCGGGATACGCGCGCCCGAGCAGCACGTCGTCGTAGATGTAGTGGTCGTGGTCGTAGAGCCCCTCGATGGGCGGCAGTACCGGCACGGAGCCCGTTGCGAGGATGACGACATCCGGCTTCCAATCGTCGAGCGTCGCGATGGAAAATTCCGCGCCCGTCCGCACCTCGATCCCCAAATCGCGCACCATCTGCTCGTGAAAGCGGATCAGGTTGCGGATCTCGGCCTTCATCGGCGCGGCGGCGGCCTCG
This sequence comes from uncultured bacterium, assembly GCA_964586775.1. Lineage (GTDB taxonomy): Bacteria > Lernaellota > Lernaellaia > JACKCT01 > JACKCT01 > JADLEX01. The sequence goes on from CAZPJD010000201.1 coordinate 12,198, forward strand.
TGGAGCTGCCCGCCGATCGAGTCGCGCTTCTCGACGATCAGCACCTCGTGTCCGCGAATGCGGCACACACGCGCGGCCTCGAGCCCCGCCGGACCCGCGCCCACGACCAGCACGCGCTTCGCGTCGGTCGCGCGTTCCAGATCCTCGTCGTCCTTCACGATGTCGGGGTTGATCGCGCAATCGACGCGCTGCTCGATCAAGATGCGATCCACGCAGTTGTTGCACGAGATGCACACGCGGATCGTCTCGGGGCGACCCGCCGCGAGTTTGCGCGCGATGGCGGGATCGGCGATGAGCGCGCGGCCCATGGCGATCAGATCCGCCTTGCCGGAGCGCAGCACCTCTTCCGCGTATTCCACCGTGTTGATGCGCCCGACGACGATGACCGGCGTCTTTTTCAGCGCCTGTTTCACGGTCCACGCCGCATCGACGAAGCACCCCTTGGGGTAGTTCATGTAGGGCACAGTGGGAAAGCCCGGCGAATCGAAGGTGCCGCCGGTGATGTGGACGAAGTCCACGCCCTCGGCCTCGAGCATCGCCGCCACCGCCGCGGTGTCCTCGGGTACGACGCCGCCCTCGCGATAGTCGTCGCCGTTCATGCGGAAGCACACGAGAAAATCGTCGCCGCATCGCTCTCGGATCGCGCGCATCACCTCGACGTGCATGCGCCCGCGATTCTCGATCGACTGCCCGCCGTATTCGTCCTCGCGCAGATTGGTGAGCTTCGAGAGGAACTGATTGAGCAGATAGCCGTGCCCGGCGTGAATCTCGCACCCGGCGAAGCCCGCCTTTTTCGCGCGTTCGGCGGCGTCGGCGTAGCCGGTCACCAGCTCGCGGATCTCGTCGATCGTGAGTTCCTCGGGGATTTCGCCCGAGAGCTCGAACATCACCGGCGACGGCGCCTGCGGCGTCTCGCCCGTCATGAACGACGACGACTGCAACCCCGCGTGGTAGATCTGCAATAGCGGCAGCGCGCCGTGCCGCACGATGCGCTCGACGATGGGCACGAATTCTTCGATTCGCTCGTCGGAGTCGATGCACAGCATCGTCTCGGTGCCCGCGCCGCGTTTCACGAAATACGCGGCCTCGACGATGATCATCCCCGTGCCGCCGCGTGCGCGCAGCTCGTAGTAATCGTACGAATCGGCGTTGATGTTGCCTTCGTCGTCGCCGAAATTCGTGTCCATCGCCGGCATGACGATGCGATTGCGCAGCACGTGGCCCTTGACCGTCAGAGGCCGCAGCAACATCGGCGTGGAATCGTTCATCTCGCGCCGCCTCAGATCCGGCCCGAGTCCTTGAGCCACGCGAAGGTGTCGCGCACCGTCTCGATCACCGGGCGCGGATTGAATCCCAGTTCGTTCTTCGCCTTGTCGTGACGCACGTTTTTATTCGCGCGCAGCGCGCCCAGCGACTCGGGGGTGAAGAGCGGCGTCTTCTTGGCGATCTGCGCGTACCACAGCGCGAAGGGGGCGACGCCCCGCGCGAGCCACATGGGCGTCACCATCGACGGTGTCTTTTTGCCCGTGACCTGTCCAATCATCTGCGAGAGTTCGAGCACGGAGTGGTAGAAGCCCGAAAGCAGGTACATCTCGCCCGCGCGCCCGCGCGTCTCGGCCGCCAGCGCTCCCAGTACCACGTCGCGCACGTCCACCCAGGTGAATCCGCCGTCCACCGCCGCGGGCATGCGCCCGTGATAGAAGTCGAGGAACACCTCGCCCATGCGCGAGGGGCGATAGTCGTGGGGGCCGATCACGCCGGCGGGGTTCACGATCGTCGCATCGAGGCCCTTCGCCACGCCCTTGCGGATCTCGGCGATGCCGAGCGCCTTGGTGCGGTCGTAGGCGTAGCCGCCCTCTTTCACCAGCGAGCGCGTTTCGTCGAGCGGCTGGTCGAAGGGAAACTGCTCGAAGGCGTGGATCGAACTGAAGTGCACCAGCTTGCGGACCTTGTTCGCGAGGCACGCCTCGACGACGTTGCGCACGCCATCGACGTTAACGGCGTGCACGAGGCCGCCCTCGGGCCCGACGATCGAGATGCGCGCCGCGAGGTGAAAGACGACCTCGGCGCCCGCCGCGGCCTTTTTCATGCTCTCGGCATCGCGGATGTCGCCGCGCACGCGTTCGACGCCAAGCCCGTCGAGCCCCTCGTCCACGTCGTGAATGAGCACGCGCACCGTGCGCCCCTGCTCCAGCAGGCTGCGCACGAGATTCGCGCCGATGTGACCGCTCGCTCCCGTGACCAGTACCGTCATCACCCACCCACGTGTAATTCGGAATGAACGAGATGCGTCGCGCGACAGGAACTAACACTTCCCGTACGCGGACGAATGGCGCACTTTATCGTCCGGTCGCGGAGCGGGCAAGAGCGTAATGGCCGAGCGATTTCGCCGACATTGCGGACGAAAATCGGACACGGCAAACTGACGGCATGACCCAACGGGTGCGCGCCAAACTCGCGGCGTTCGTGGTGCTGGCGGCGATCTGGGCGATCGCGGCGTTCGTCCCCGAGATTCGCGCGCAGTTTACCGTCGAATCGGCGCGGGCGAAGTACGAGTTGCTGTTCGATTTCGCACATCGCCCATGGGGGCCCGTCGCCTTTGTCGCAGTTTCGCTCGCGATCATCTTATTGCAACTGCCCGGCCTCATCATGGTCATCGTCGGCGCGCTCGTGTATTCGCCGCCGGTGGCGTATCTGCTCGCCGCGTCGTCGTCGATCGCGGGAACGACGGGCACGTTTTATTTATTTCGCTATCTGCTGAACGAATGGGCGCAGCCGCGCCTCGCGAAGAGCTTTCTCGCGCCTCATGCCGATCGCTTCGAGCGCCACGGGGTGTGGTGGATGATCGGGCTTCGCCTCGCGTTCGCCCTGTCGCCGCCGCTCAACTGGATCGTCGGCGCGACGAAGATCCCCACCGGCGCGTATCTGGCGGGCAACGCGGTGGGGCTTGCCGTCGTCATCGCCGCGGTGCAGGCCGTGGTCGTGATGATGAAATCGTGGACGGGCGACGCGCCGATCGTTTCGCGCGGCGCGGTCGTCGCCCTCGTCGCGGGCCTTGCCCTCTTCGGCGCGGCGGCCGTGTGGTTTCGGCGACGGTTCGCCGCCGGATCGTGACTTGGCCGGAAAACATTTGATACGATTCACCTGCAACGTTTTCTGGTAGAATCGACGCATGAAACCACTTCGTCGCCGTTCATGGATGGTCGCGATTCTCGTCGTCGCGGGCATCGCGCCGTGGCGAACCCTCGCGGCGGATCGCGTGGTCGCCACCGTTACGCACGTCGCCGATATCGATCTCCTGCAGGTTCGATATCCGAACGGCGAGTTGGAGCGCATCCGCGTGATCGGGCTCGACAGCCCCGTGGCGAGGCATCCGTCTCTGCCCGAGGGTATCTACAAGGCGGAGGCGGTGCGATACGCCGTAACGCTCGTGCACAACCGCGAGGTCGAGCTGTCGTTCGATGCCATCCTGAGGGCGCGACACGGCGAGCGCGACGGGGACGGGCGCCTGTTCGCCCACGTGACCGTACCGCCGGGGCTGCCGTACGCGCAGCACCTCATCGTCGAGGGTTACGCCCGGCCTAACTCGAATTGGTCTTTCGACCCGGCGGTGATGGATCGCTATCTGGGTGCTCAGATCGCGGCGAAAACGGCGAAGCGCGGCATCTGGGGACGCACGACCCCGGAACCCTTCGAGCCGCAGTCGACCCGGTATTCCATGGAAGGTTTTGCGAAGAACACGATTCTGACGGTCTACTATCTGGGACTCCACGCCGTGTTTGGCCTCTCGGGCGCTTTGCAGTGACCGACCACTCCGACCGAAAAATCCCCCTGATCAGGCTTTCGTTCCGTCTCACTCCCCCGCGCAATCCTCGCCGACCTGCGCGTCCGTGTAGTAGTGCGTGAGGATCTCGCCGTAGAGGTAGCCGCAGGTCGCCATCGCCTCCGCGCCGCGCTGGCTCATGCCCACGCCGTGGCCGTTGCGTCCGTAGCAGCACGAGCCCTCGCCCGGCGTGCACGGAGCGGCGTTCACGGGATACCAGTCGTCGCAATCGCCGGAGCAGTTCGCGTTTTCGAGGCACGACACCGAGACGAGGTAGTCGAGCGTTCCGCCCCACACGTCCTGCACGTCTTCGGTACGTCCGCCGCTCGACGCGTGGAAGACCGCGAGCACGATGTCGTCGTCGTAGGCGAGCACCTGGCCGCGCGTGTCCTCGACCGCCGTGTCGGTGACGTCGTAACGCTCGTCGCCGTACACCTGGCACATGGTCGTGTCGCAGATGGGGCCCTTGCCGTCCATCACCCAACGCAGCGCGTAGGTGCGCGCGGCCACGGCCTGCGCCTTCACGGCCTCATACGGAAACGACGTGCCGATCTCCTGCGGCAACACGCCCTTGACGTAGTCTTCGAAGTCGAGCTCCTGCACGATCCCCTGCGCGACGCGCTCCACCTTGATGGTCGCGGGCACGGCGAGCTCCGACGGAAGGCAGCCGACGTTCTCGCCGCCCAAGTCGTCGTCATCATCGCTGCCGCCGCCCGAAAGGCACGCCACGGTGAGCGCGGCGAATGCCGCGAGCGCGGTCACGCAAATCCAAAGCCCGATTTTCATCACGACCCCTCCTTCTCATAGACCACGTAGATGGCGGGCAACAGCCCTGTGGGCGACGCACCCACCAGACGGGCAAGTCCCGCGATGAATCCGAATATCGCGCCCTTCGCCGCGCCGATCGCGCCCTGTTTCTTCCACTCGTCCAGATACCGCTTCGGTCCGTAGCCGAAATCGTTCGTCACCTCGCGCACGCGCACGCCCGGCGCGCGCAGCTCGGCCAGCGTCGTTCCCCACCAACCCGTGTTGGGGTTTGCGAACTCGTCGAAGCTCCACGACGCGTCGTAGCGCCCCAGCGCGCGGCACATCCGCCAGATCCACCGCGCGGGCAGGTAGTGGGCCCAGGGAATCGGCAGGCGAATCACGTGGTACTCGAAAGGCCAGTGCCGGTTTTGGCTTTCGAGCACGACGAGCTTCCCGCCGGGCTTGAGCCGGTCGTAGCACTCGCGCACGAGCGCGGCGCGCAGGTGCGGATCGACGTGTTCCATCATCGCCGACATGAGCACCACGTCGAAGGTCTCGGTGGTGAACGCGGGCGAGTTGGCGCAGGCGACCTCCCACCGATCGTGGCCGAAGTGTCGCTTTTTTTCTCGGCAGACCTCGATCATCCCCGCGTCGGGATCGAAGCTCACGAGCCGGGCAACGCATTCGTGCGCGAGGATCGCCTCGGACAGATGCCCCGCGCTGCACCCGGGTTCGAGCACCGACACCGGCCGGCCGAGCGATGCGAGTTTCGCGAAAAGCGGCGCCAGCTTGCCCGCGCGCTCGGACCGATAGCGCAAATAGCGCGGCATTCGCTCCGCGCCCTTTCGCGCGACGAGCAGCTCGACGATGCGTTCGGAGTAGTCGGTGGGGTAGTCGCGCCCGCTCACCGTCACGACGCCGCCGGTGCCCGAGGGCGCGTATCGCCAGTCGGCGTGCGCGGTCATGGTCAGAACACGCTCTTCACGCCGATGAGGTGGTACGTGAAGTTGGCGACGATGGTGAGCTCCTCGTCGGGCCAGTCTTCGGGGAAGGGACCGAACCCGGCGGCGTCGCGCACGGCCTGGACGGCGGCGTTGTCGAGCAGCGGAAAGCCGCTGCCGCGCACGCGCTTCACGTCTTTGAGCGCGCCCGACCGCAGGATCGTGAACGTGAGCGTGAGCGTGCCCTGCTGCCCCATCATCTGGGCTTCCTGCGGATACACCCACGCCCACTCGATCTTCTCCTTGATGCCGGAGAAATAGCCGACGTACTTGAAGTTCTTGGTGTTGAGGTTGATGGCCTTGCCGGCCTCGCCCACGTTGGGATTGTACGGCGACAAATTGCCCCCACCGCCGCCCTCGCCGCTTTTCGCCACGCCCTCGTAGCCGACGGAGTGAACCAGATCGGCGACGGACTGTGGCTTCGCCGCGCCGTCCTCGCCCGATTTCGCGACGCGCGCGCCCTCGCCCGCGTCG
>CAZPJD010000202.1:0-2831 GCA_964586775.1 uncultured bacterium
ACGGTAGCGCGGGCCCTTGGGCTCGGCCGCGATCCACGCTTCGAGGTTCACGTCCGGCTTGTCGGGATCGCTCGGCTCGTATTCCGACTGCTCGTCCTCCTCGATCGGGTCGAGCTTCACGATGTTGACCTTGTAGGCGAAGGCGTAGGCGGCGGGGGCGGCAGCCCACGGCGCCCACACGAATCGCCCCTGCTCGTCAAAGCGCCACGAGTAGGGGATCTTCGCCGTGCTTTGCAAAGAGCCGAGAAACTCCAGCGCCGAGGTCCCGGCCGCCACCGTGTGGCGCTCGGTCTTCGTCGTCGGCAAATCGAGAGCCAGCACGTCGAGGGGCGAGTCGGCGGCGATCTCGGCAACGAGCTCGGCGGGGGTCGCCGAGAACTTGCTCGCCTGATAGCGGGTGCGGCGCAGCATCAGATCGTCGAGGGCCTCGAAGGTGATGAGCCGCCCCTCGTCGAACGAGGTCAGCTTCGAGATGTAGCCTGTGAATACCAGCGCCGAGTCGCCGAGGTCCTTGTATCCCAGCGCCAGCTCCGCCTTCACCACCGGGCGGTAGGCGGCGGGCGCCGCCGAGAAGGCGGCGAGGGGCGCGCACACCACGCCCTCGGTGCGGGCGATCGCCATCGAGAGCGTCCCGGTCGGCGCGAGCAGCGCCCGCGACACCCGGTAGGTCGAGACTCGCACGTCTAGCGGCGCGCCGTCGATCGCGATCTCGGCGTAGGGGGACATGCAGGTTTGGATCGCGAGAGTCATCGGATGACTCCGCGGGGTCGTTGGTTTTTGGTCGTTGGTCGTTGGTTCGTCATGACACAACCACTTCGAACGAGGTCTCGGCCAGATCGCTCTTTCTCACGATGCCGATTTGCAGGGCGATCTCCTCGGCCCCCGCGACCTTCACCACCACGCTCGTGCGCTGGGCCAGCACGCGCGAGTCTTTCGCGATCTCCTCGGCCACGGTCGCGACCAGATCGCGCTTCGCGGGCACGGTCATCTCGGCGTGCAGCCACAGGGGCAGATCGCCGCCGTAGGTCGCATCCGCGGGCAGCGACCCCTTCACCGTCATGAGCCGGTGGCGCAGGTCCTGAATCAGGCAGTCGAGTTCATCGCACGTGTCGGGCTCGCCGCCCGGCCCGATGACCAGGTCCCCGTATTCGTCGAGTTGGAGGTCGGTGTCGGTCGTCATCGGTTTTTGGTTTTTGGCTTTTGGTTGTTAGCCGCTCGGCCCATCGCCACCGTCTCGATCATCGTCCGGCGCACATTGCGCCAGGTGTAGGCGGTCCCCGCGAACCACCCCATGAAAAACACGCCGACCGTGATCGCCGCGACGACGACCATGAACCAGTGACCAACGACCAAAGACCCCTCAGTCATCAAAACGGATCCGTCGTATCGGGCTCGGGGGTTGTCGGCGGCGGCGGCGGCTGCGATCCCGATTCGTACAGCACCGTCGCCGGGTCGTATTCCACAAACCGGACCTGCAACTCGATCGTGTCGAGGCGCGAGGTGCGCCGCGCGCGAATGCCCTGGAACTGCACCCGCGTGACGTCGAACGCCGTCGCCATCTCCTGCCCGAGCTTGAAGACGCGCGGGTGCGTCACCGCGTCGTCGAAGGCGCGCGAATAGGCGACCCAGATCAGCGCCCGGTAGATCGCGCTGATGTAGGGCGAGTCGCCCACGGTGAACTCTTCGAAGACGGCGGCCAGATCGCCCGACAGAAGCTGCCCGACCTTTTCGACCGCCGACTCGGGAAGATCGTCATTCGTGCACGTGACGACGTAGGCCAGCGTGCTCGGTTTGAAGCCGTGATACAGGCGCACCACGCCCGAGCGGCCCTCGATCGACACCTCTTCCCAGTCGATCTCCTGCGAAAGGTCCTCGTCCTGCACAATGCCCGGCATCGGCACACCGTCGAGGTAGATGGCGCTCGTGTCCTCGGGGGGCTTGGGGTTTGTGAGGATGCCCCACAGCGAGCCGAGCGTGCCGCCGATGCTGCCGACGTAATTTTGAAATTGCGTATATGCCGAAGCCATCATCCGACCTCGAGGCCGTAGCGGCGGATGACATTTTCCATCGCGCGTTCGACCTCGCGGCCGACGCCGGCGCCTCCCCCGTTCACGTTGAAGGTGATCGACCCGATCGACCCGCCGCGCCGCCCCATGGGCGCGACGCCCGGCCGCGCGCGACCCGTGGTGCGCGTCGCCGCGCCCTCCAGCGCCGGGGCCTCGGCCTCGATCGCGTGGGCGTAAGTCAGCGTGAACGCGCGACCCGAGGCCGTGATGTCGGACAACGGGCCGACCTTGGCGTCGGACCCGGTCAAAAAGTCGCGCAGGCGCTGCAAGAGCGCACTGAATCGCGCGAGGCCGTTATTCCACGCCGAGGCGATGCCGCCGAAAAAGGCGTCGACCATCCCGCGCCCCGAATCCGCCCACCAACCGGCGAGCCCCGCGAAGAAGGCTTTGACCTTGTCCCACGCCTTGATGAGCGTCGCCGCCGAGCCGTAGACCACGCCGATCGGCCCCATGAACGCCTGAAAGGCGAAGATGGCCCACTGGGGCACGTCCTGCAGCCAGGCCTTCACCTTGTCGAAGTGCTTGATGAGCAGGTAGATCTGCACGGCCGCGAGGGCCACCCCGACGACGATCCACGTGATCGGGTTCGCGGCGAGTGCGGCGGCGAACGCCCACGCCGAGGTCGCCGCGGACTGAAGCGCCGGAATGAGCGTGCCGCGGATGGCAAAAGCCATGTGGTTCCAGCCCTGAAGCGCGGCGAGGGTCGCCCCCGGCAGCTTCATCAGGCCCGTCGTCATGAACAGCAGCGCGTGGCCGAAGCCCGCG
>CAZPJD010000203.1:0-4560 GCA_964586775.1 uncultured bacterium
AAGGCCATCCATCAAACCCGCGAGGTGATCCTGCGCAACTCGCCGGTCCCCATCGGCACGGTCCCCATCTATCAGTGCCTCGAAAAGGTGAAGGGGCGTGTCGACCAGCTCGGCATCGACGTCTTCATGGAGACGATCGAGGAGCAGGCGGAGCAGGGCGTCGATTACTTCACGATCCACGCGGGCCTGCGCCGCCAGTACATCCCCCTCACGCACCGCCGACTCATGGGCATCGTCAGCCGGGGCGGAAGCATCATGGCCCAGTGGTGCACGATCCACGAGCGCGAGAACTTTCTGTACGAGCACTTCGAGCGCATCTGCGAAGTGATGAATAAATACGACGTGAGTTTTTCGCTCGGAGACGGACTGCGTCCCGGGTGCATCGCCGACGCGAACGACTCGGCGCAGTTCGCCGAACTGCGGACGCTCGGCGAGCTCACGCAAATCGCGTGGCGTCACGACATCCAGGTCATGATTGAGGGACCGGGCCATGTGCCGATCCACAAGATCCGCGAAAACGTCGAGTTGCAGCAGGAGATCTGCGGCGGCGCTCCGTTCTACACGCTCGGGCCGCTAGTGCTCGATGTCTCGCCGGGATACGACCACTACGCCAGCGGCATCGGCGCGGCGATCATCGGGTCGTACGGCACCGCATTGCTGTGCTACGTCACACCCAAGGAACATCTGGGATTGCCGAACCGCGACGACGTGAAGGCCGGCGTGATCGCCTACAAGATCGCGGCGCACGCCGCCGATCTCGCCAAGGGGCATCCCGGCGCGGCCGAGTGGGACCATGCCCTGTCGAAGGCCCGGTTCGAGTTCCGCTGGGAAGACCAGTTCAATCTGAGCATGGACCCCCAGACGGCCCGCGCGTTTCACGACGAAACCCTGCCATCGGACAACGCCAAGACGGCGCGCTTTTGTTCGATGTGCGGGCCGGACTTCTGCGCCTATCGTATTTCGCAGGACGTGCGCGAGGCCGCCGTGGACGACCCCGCGTGCCATCATCTCGAAATCAGTCTGGAGTCGAGCGGACTATGAGGGTGATCGTCAACGGACAGGAACGCCCGCTCGGCGACGAGGCGACGCTCGCCGAGTTGTTGGACGAACTGAACGTGCCGCGCCAATTCGTCGCGGTCGAATACAACGGCGAACCCTTCGACGGCGATCAGTCCGCTTGCCGGCTGCGCGACGGCGACCGCCTCGAGGTGGTGCGTTTCGTGGGCGGGGGCTGAAGATGAATTTTGTGGCTCACGACGATCTGGTCATCGCGGGGCGGCGATTCGCGTCGCGGCTTCTCGTCGGCACCGGCAAGTTTCGCAGCCCCGCGCTCATGGCCGAGGCGATCGACGCGTCGGGCTCCGGCCTCGTCACGATGGCTCTTCGCCGCGTCGATCTGAACGCGCCCGACGATGCGATGATGACGCACCTCGACGCGTCGAAATATCTTCTGCTACCGAATACCTCGGGCGCGCGCGATGCGGACGAGGCGGTGCGTCTGGCGAAGCTCGCGCGGGCCGCGGGCGGATTCACGTGGATCAAGCTCGAAGTCACGCCCGAGCCCAACTACCTGTTGCCCGATCCGGTGGAAACGCTGCGTGCCGCGCGCGAGCTCGTGAAGCTCGGCTTCACCGTGCTGCCGTATATGAACGCCGACCCGGTGTTGGCGCGGCATCTGGAGGACGCGGGCTGCGCCACGGTCATGCCGCTCGCCGCGCCCATCGGCAGCAATCGCGGCATGAAGACGCGCGATCAGATCGCGATCATCATCGAGCAGGCCAACGTGCCTGTTGTGGTGGACGCGGGACTCGGCATGCCCTCGCACGCGGCCGAGGCGATGGAAATGGGCGCCGATGCCGTGCTCGTGAATACGGCCATCGCCATCGCCGACGATCCTGTCGCCATGGCGCGCGCGTTCGCCATCGGCGTTCAGGCCGGGCGCATGGCGTGGCTCGCGGGCGCGGGTGGCGAGAGCCGCGTGGCGCGGGCCAGCAGCCCGCTCACCGGATTCCTGCGCGCGGGCGAGTCGTGAGTTCGTCGTTCCACGAGCGGATCGCACGGATCGATCACGACGCGCTGGGCCGCGCGGTTCGCGCGGTCACGACGGACGACGTGGATGCGTCGCTCGGGCGCGAGCGACCGGACGAAGCGGATGCGCTCGCGCTGTTTTCGCCGGCGGCGTTTGAGCGCATCGAGGAAATGGCGCGACGCGCCGCCGCGATCACCGAGCGCCGATTCGGCCGCGTCATCCAGCTCTACGCGCCGATGTACCTGTCCAACGAGTGCGCGAACATCTGCACCTACTGCGGGTTTTCGAACGACGTGTCGATCCCGCGCGTATCGCTCTCCACCGATCAGGCCGTGCGCGAGGCGATGCACCTGCACGAGCAGGGCTTTCGCCATATCCTGCTCGTGACGGGGGAATACAAGGGGCGGTACGGCGCGGATGACATCGAGCGCGTCGTCGCGGCGCTCAAGGGGCGATTCGCCTCGATCGCGATCGAGGTGTTTCCCATGTCGGAGGGTCGATATCGCACGCTGGAACGCGCGGGCGTGGACGGCCTGACGCTCTATCAGGAGACCTACCACCCCGATGTGTACGCGCGGCTGCACCCCAAGGGACCGAAGAGCCGCTACGACGAGCGTCTGCACGCGATCGAACGCGGCGGCGAGGCGGGGTTCCGCTCGCTGGGCGTGGGCGCGCTGCTGGGCCTCGCCGATTGGCGCGCCGAGGCCGTGCTGCTCGCATGGCACGCACGCTTCCTGACGAAGCGCGTTTGGCGCTCTCGCATCGCGGTGAGCTTTCCGCGCGTGAATCCCGCCGAGAACGGGTTTGCGCCGGAGCATCCGGTGAGCGACGCCGATCTCGTGCAGATGATCCTCGCCATGCGGTTGTTGCTTCCCGACGCCGAGCTCGTGCTTTCGACGCGCGAAGGGGCCGAACTTCGCGACCGCCTCATCGGGCTCGGTATCACGCGCATGAGCGCCGGCAGCCGCACCAACCCCGGCGGATACGTCACCAACGATGCGTCGGGGCGGCAGTTCGAGGTGAGCGACGAACGCTCGCCCGGCGAGGTCGCCGAGGCCATTGCCGCGCGCGGATTCGAGCCGGTCTGGAAGGACTTCGACCCCGCCTTCGTTCAAGACGCCCGATGAGCTACGAGTCGACAGAACGCGCTCGTCGAGAAGCGCTCTTGCGAGAGGTTGATCTCTACCTCGTGACCGGCGAGGAGTTTTCCGCGGGACGATCCACGCCGGCGGTGATCGACGCCGCCCTCGACGCGGGCGTGCGGATGATCCAACTCCGCGAAAAGAAGATGACCAAACGGGCGCTCGTGAAGCTCGGTGAGCTGTGCCGGGCAAAGACCGCGGCGGCAGGCTGCCTTCTGATCGTCAACGATCATCTCGATGTCGCATTGGCGATCGGCGCCGATGGCGTGCATCTGGGACGCACGGACCTGCCGATCGACGCGGCACGTCGGATCGCGCCGGATCTGGTCATCGGCGCCAGCAGCCATCACGTCGATCAGGCGATCGAGGCCGAACGCCTGGGAGCGTCTTACGTGAACATCGGACCGATTTTTCCAACAGCGACCAAGTCGACGCGGGTTGAGCCCCTCGGCCCGGGTGCGATCTCCGAGGTCGTTCGCGCCGTCGAGATTCCGGTGACCTGCATGGGCGGGATCAAGACCGACAACCTCGATGTGGTGCTGCGCGCGGGCGCACGCATCGTCGCTATCGTGACGGCCGTAACGGCGGCCTCGGATATCCGCACGGCGGCCGGGGAGCTTCGGCGAAAAATCGTCGAATTTCACGGCGGGCGCTAAACGGGCAAATCCAGACAGTTCCGCGCGTTTTGAAGCAAGACGGCGGGAATGAGCTGCGTGTGGCCTCGCCGGCTGACGGGCTCCGCCGCGACGTAGACGGGCATCGAACGCAGCGCGTCGACGAGCCGCTGCTGCACGGCGTCCCGCCGTTCGCGGCACCGGGCCTCGGTCAGATCCAGCATGTCGCGCAGCAGCAGGTTGATGTAGAGGGGAATCTCGAGGTTCGAGTGAAGCGAGTTCGCCGCCTGCGCGGATTTCGCCGGATCGGCCTGCGTCTGTGCGACGAGCAGCTCGGACGCGAGAAACGCGATCCCCCACGACAGCAGCGTCGTGAGCGACGACTCGGACACGGTCCCGAGACGCAGTCCTTCAAACATCATCTCCGCGAGCGTGAGCCGGTCGAACTCGCCGTCTCCCGATTGGAGTTCGCGCAGGAACGCGTAAACCGCGCGGATGGGGTCGCGCCCAGGTCTCCATGCCGGCGCGTCGATCGACGCGAGCGCGCACAGGCGGTGCATCAGTTCGTAGAGCTTCGCCGCCAGCACCAGTTCGAGCGCGGCGGGGACGCGACAGCACAGCGCGGCGAGCATGCCGATGAGCCCTCCGGGAACGGCGTCGAGCAGCTCTTTCTCGGTCTGGACGAAGTGGCGGTGGTCCATCCCGAGTTCGTAGGTCTTGAGGTGCGCGGCGATGAGGCGTGGGAAGAGCTCGGCGCGGTTGCCGAATTTTGTCC
>CAZPJD010000204.1:0-2836 GCA_964586775.1 uncultured bacterium
ACGGTAGCGCGGGCCCTTGGGCTCGGCCGCGATCCACGCTTCGAGGTTCACGTCCGGCTTGTCGGGATCGCTCGGCTCGTATTCCGACTGCTCGTCCTCCTCGATCGGGTCGAGCTTCACGATGTTGACCTTGTAGGCGAAAGCGTAGACGGGTGCGGATGGCGACCACGGCGCCCACACAAATCGGCCCTGCTCGTCGAAACGCCACGAATAGGGAATCTTGGCCGTGCTTTGCAACGAGCCGAGAAACTCCAGCGCCGAGGTTCCGGCCGCCACCGTGTGGCGTTCGCTCTTGGTCGTCGGCAGATCGACCGAAAGCACGTCGAGGGGCGAGTCGGCGGCGATCTCGGCGACGAGCTCGGCGGGGGTCGCCGAGAACTTGCTCGCCTGATAGCGGTTGCGCCGCAGCAACAGGTCGTCGAGCGCCTCAAAGGTGATGAGCCGCCCCTCGTCGAGCGAAGTCAGCTTCGAGACGTACCCGGTGAACACCAGCGCCGCGCCGGGGAGGTCCTTGTAGCCGAGCGTCAGGGCCGCCTTCACCACCGGGCGGTCGTTCGCCGCCGCCGACGCGAAGGCGGCGAGGGGGGCGCACACCACGCCCTCGGTGCGCGCGATGGCCATTTGCAGCGTGCCCGTCGGCGCGAGCAGCGCCCGCGAGACCCGATACGTCGAGATGCGCACGTCGAGATCCACGCCGTCGACGGCGAGCATCGCGGTGGGGGACATGCAGGTTTGGATCGCGAGAGTCATCGGATGACTCCGCGGCGTCGTTGGTTTTTGGTCGTTGGTCGTTGGCTCGTCATGACACAACCACTTCGAACGAGGTCTCGGCCAGATCGCTCTTTCGTACGATGCCGATTTGCAGGGCGATCTGCTCACCCGTCACGGTCTTCACCACCACGCCCGTCCGCTGGGCCAGCACGCGCGAGTCTTTCGCGATCTCCCCGGCCACGGTCGCCACCAGATCCCGCTTGGCCTGAACGGTCATCTCGGCGTGCAGCCACAGCGGCAGGTCGCCGCCGTAGGTCGCGTCCGCGGGCAGCGACCCCTTCACCGTCATCAGCCGGTGACGCAGATCCTGAATCAGGCAGTCGAGTTCATCGCACGTTTCGGGCTCGCCGCCCGGTCCGATGACCAGATCGCCGTATTCGTCGAGCGCAAGATCAACGTCGGCCATGGTGACTCGCCGCGCTCGAGGTTTTTGGTTTTTGAGTGTTGGTCACACGTCCCATCGCCACCGTCTCGATCATCGTCCGGCGCACGTTGCGCCAGGTGTACGCCGTACCTGCGAACCACCCCATGAAAAACACGCCGACCGTGATCGCCGAGACGACGATCAACAACCAATGGCCAACGACCAAAGACCCCTCATTCATCAGAACGGATCCGTCGTGTCGGGTTCGGGGGTTGTCGGCGGCGGCGGGGGCTGCGAACCCGATTCGTACAGCACCGTAGCCGGATCGTATTCGACGAACTGGATCTGCATTTCGATGGTGTCGAGTCGCGAGGTGCGCCGCGCGCGGATCCCGCGAAACTGCACCCGCGTCACGTCGAAGGCCGTTGCCATCTCCTGCCCGAGCTTGAAAACGCGGGGGTGTGTGACCGCGTCGTCGAAGGCGCGCGAGTACGCGACCCAGATCAGCGCGCGGTAGATCGCGCTGATGTAGGGCGAGTCGCCCACGGTGAACTCTTCGAAGACCGCGGCGAGGTCGCCGGACAGAAGCTGCCCGGCTTTTTCCACGACGGACTCGGGCAGATCGTCGTTGGTGCACGTCACCACGTAGGACAGCGTGCTCGGCTTGTAGCCGTGGTAGAGGCGCACCACGCCCGATCGGCCCTCGATGGGGACCTCTTCCCAGTCGATCTCCTGCGACAGGTCCTCGTCCTGCACGATGCCCGGCATGGGCACCCCGTCGAGGTAAATGGCGCTCGTGTCCTCGGGGGGCTTGGGGTTTGTGAGGATGCCCCACAGCGAGCCGAGCGTGCCGCCGAAGCTGCCCACGTAGTTTTGAAAATCCGTATAGGCCGACATCATCCGACCTCGAGCCCGTAGCGGCGGATGATGTTCTCCATGGAGCGCTCGACCTCGCGGCCGACGCCCGACCCCCCGCCGTTCACGTTCACGACGATCGAGCCGATCGACCCGCCGCGCCGCCCCCCGGGCGCGACGCCCGGCCGCGCGCGACCCGTGGTGCGCGTCGCCGCGCCCTCCAGCGCCGGGGCCTCGGACTCGATCGCGTGGGCGTAGGTGAGCGTGAACGCGCGGCCAGACGCCGTGATGTCGGAGAGCGGGCCGACCTTGGCGTCGGACCCGGTCAGGAAGTCGCGCAGGCGCTGCAAGAGCGCACTGAATCGCGCGAGGCCGTTATTCCACGCCGAGGCGATGCCGCCGAAAAAGGCGTCGACCATGCCGCGCCCCGAGTCCGCCCACCAACCGGCGAGCCCTGCGAAGAAGGCCTTCACCTTGTCCCACGCCTTGATGAGGGTCGCCGCCGCGCCGTAGACCACGCCGATCGGCCCCATGAACGCCTGAAACGCGAAGATCGCCCACTGGGGCACGTTTTGCAGCCACGCCTTCACCTGGTCGAAGTGCTTCACCAGCAGATAGATCTGCGCTATGGCAAGGCCGATGCCCACGACGATCCACGTGATGGGGTTAGCCAAAATCGCGGCTGCAAACGCCCAAGCTGACGTGGCCGCGGACTGAAGCGCCGGAATGAGCGTGCCGCGGATGGCAAAAGCCATGTGGTTCCAGCCCTGAAGCGCGGCGAGGGTCGCCCCCGGCAGCTTCATCAGGCCCGTCGTCATGAACAGCAGCGCGTGGCCGAAGCCCGCG
>CAZPJD010000205.1:0-8330 GCA_964586775.1 uncultured bacterium
GCCGATGATCTCGAAGGCCTGGTAGAGAATCGCCTCGGCGTTGCTCTTTTTTCCGTCCGACATCAGGCCGTTGATAAACTTCGAGACGACCCGGTCGTGGAATTTCGGATCCGGAAGGATTTCGCGTTTTGCGACGGCTCGTTTGCGGGGCATGGCGTCGGCTCCCTTTTACTTCTGGCCCGGCTTGGGACGTTTCGCACCGTACTTGCTGCGTCCCCGCCGTCGCGCATTCACGCCGACCGCGTCGAGCGTGCCGCGAATGATGTGATACCGAACGCCGGGCAGGTCCTTCACGCGGCCGCCGCGGATGAGCACCACCGAGTGTTCCTGAAGGTTGTGGCCTTCACCCGGGATGTAGCTCGTCACTTCGATTCCATTCGAAAGACGGATACGCGCCACCTTACGGAGCGCGGAGTTGGGCTTTTTGGGCGTCGTCGTGTACACGCGTGTGCACACTCCCCGCTTCTGGGGGCAGGACTGGAGGGCCGGAGCGGCCTTCTTGTCCTCGACTTTTTGTCTGGCGCTGCGCACCAGTTGATTGATCGTCGGCATCCGATGGGCCCTATCTCATTGATTTTGCTTGATTCCCGGCCTCCCCCGGCCGCGAAAGCCGGCGGAATCTAGCAAAAGCGTATTCCGGTGTCAAGGCGGTTGTCACCGGAATTCCAGATTTATCGAACGGGCGCGCCACGCGCCCGATTATTCGTCGTCTTCGACCTCGCCCTCGATTTCGTCTTCGTCGAGTTCGTCCTCGTCCTCGAGGTCCTCCTCGTCGTCGATCTCACCCTCGACCTCGTCGTCCTCGTCATAACGCCCGCGCCGCGTGAGATCCGCGAAGCCCAGCGAGTCGAGGTCGCGACCGTGCGAATCCTCGCCCCCGAGATCCATCATCATCTCGCCGGTATCGGGCACTTTTTCGACTTCCATGTCGAAGTCGCGGTACATTTTCATGCCGGTGCCCGCCGGAATCAGGCGGCCCATGATGACGTTCTCCTTCAGGCCGCGCAGCCAATCCACCTTGCCGTGAATCGACGCCTCGGTGAGGACCTTGGTGGTCTCCTGAAAGCTCGCCGCGGAGATGAAGCTCTCGGTGGAGAGCGACGCTTTGGTGATGCCCAGCAGCAGGGAGTTGCCGTCGGCCGGGCGACCCCCGTCGGACACCGCCCGCTCGTTCTCGTCCTGGAAGCGGACCTTTTCGACTTCTTCGCCGAAGCGGAAGTTCGTGTCGCCCACGTCGGCGATGCGCACGCGCCGAAGCATCTGGCGCACGATCACCTCGATGTGCTTGTCGTTGATCTTCACGCCCTGCAGGCGGTAGACCTCCTGAATCTCGTCGACCAGGTAGCGCGCGAGTTCCTCCTCGCCTAGCACGTCCAGAATTTCGTGCGGGTTGATGGCGCCGTCCATGAGCGGTTCACCGCCGCGCACGTAGCTGCCGTCGTGCACCGTGAGGTGCTTGCCCTTGGGAATCAGGTACTCGTGCGGCTCGCCGACGTCGGGCGTGACGACCAGCTTGCGCTTGCCCTTCACGTCCTCGTCGAAGTGAACGTGGCCCTCGATCTTGGAGATGATCGCGTAATCCTTGGGCTTGCGCGCCTCGAAGAGTTCCGCGACGCGGGGCAGGCCGCCCGTGATGTCCTTGATCTTGGTCGTGGCGCGCGGCACCTTGGCCAGCACGTCGCCGGCCACCACCTGCTCGCCTTCCGCCGGGAAGATGTTCGCGCCGACCGGCAGAATATAGCGGGCGTCGCGGTTCGTTCCCGGAATCTTGAGCGTGTTGCCGAATTCGTCCTTGATCGAGATGCGCGGGCGCAGCTTGGCGTCCTTGGCCTCGACGATGACCTTGCGCGAAAGACCCGTCACCTCGTCGAAACTCTCGGCCATCGTGACCGACTCGATCACGTCGCCGTATTTCACGATGCCGTTGACGTCGGTGAGGATCGGCACCGTGTGCGGATCCCACTGCGCCAGCGTCTGGCCCGCGTCGACCGAGTCGCCGTTGTTCGCCAGCAACACCGCGCCGTAGGTCAGGCTGTAGCGCTCGCGCTCGCGGCCGGACGACGTGATGACGAGTTCGCTGTTGCGGTTCATGACGGTCTGAAGGCCGTCGCGGTTCGTGACGAGCGAGACGTTGTTCAGGTGCACCTCGCCCGGGCCGCGCGCGTGCAGCGACGACTGCTCGACCTTTCGGCTCGCCGCGCCGCCGATGTGGAACGTGCGCATCGTGAGCTGCGTGCCCGGCTCGCCGATCGACTGCGCGGCGATGACGCCCACCGCTTCGCCGATGTTGACCAGATGCCCGCGCGCCAGATCTCGGCCGTAGCACAGCGCGCAGATGCCGCGCTTGGCCTGGCACTTGAGAACCGAGCGGATGAGCACCCGGTCGATGCCGACCGCTTCGATCTTTTTCACGAGATCCTCGTCGAGCATCGTGCTCGCCGGAACCAGCAACTCGTCGGTCAGCGGATCGAGCACGTCCTCGAGCACGACGCGGCCGAGGATGCGATCGCCCATGTGGTCGATGATCTCGCCGCCCTCGGTGAGCGCGGCCATGTACATGCCCTCGGTGGTGCCGCAGTCGCGCTGCGTGACCACCGTGTCCTGCGCCACGTCGACCAGGCGGCGGGTCAGGTAGCCCGAGTTCGCCGTCTTGAGCGCCGTGTCGGCCAGACCCTTGCGGGCGCCGTGCGTCGAAATGAAGTACTGGAGAACCGTCAGGCCCTCGCGGAAGTTCGACGTGATCGGCGTCTCGATGATTTCGCCCGACGGCTTGGCCATCAGACCGCGCATGCCCGCGAGCTGACGGATCTGGGCCGTGGAACCTCGCGCGCCGGAATCGGCCATCATGAAGATCGAGTTGAAGCTCTGACGCTTGTCCGCCGAGCCCTTGGTCGTCTTGTAGATCTCCGAGCCCATGCGCTCCATCATCTGTTCGGTGATTTTTTCCGACGCCTGCGCCCAGATGTCGATGACCTTGTTGTAGCGCTCGCCGTCGGTGATGAGACCGTCCTGGTACTGGCGATAGATCTCCTCGACCTGCTCTTCGCTGTCGTGAATGATCTCGGGCTTGGACTCGGGAATCAGCATGTCGTCGAGACAGATCGAGATGCCGGCCTTGGTGGACTGCTCGAACCCGAGCGTGCGCAGCCGGTCGGCCAGCAGCACCGTCGCCTTGTTGCCCGCGACGCGGTAGCAGAAGTCGATCAGTTCGCCGAGCTGTTTCTTGCCGATGACGCGGTTGACCGCCGAAAACGGCACGCCCTCGGGCAGCAGATCGCCCATGAGCACGCGGCCCACGGTCGTCTCGACGAGATGCCCCTGAATGCGGCACTTGACGCCCGCCTGCAGGTGGACCTCGCCGTTGTCGTACGCCGCGCGCACCTCGTCGGAATCGGAGAAGATCTTGCCCTCGCCCTTCGCGCCCGGGCGATGCCGCGTGACGTAATACGTGCCGAGCACCATGTCCTGTGTCGGCACGATGATGGGCTTGCCGTTGGCGGGCGAGAGGATGTTGTTGGTGGACATCATCAGCACGCGCGCCTCGATCTGGGCCTCGATGGACAGCGGAACGTGCACGGCCATCTGGTCGCCGTCGAAGTCGGCGTTGTACGCCGCGCAGACCAGCGGGTGGAGCTGGATCGCCTTGCCCTCGATCAGCACCGGCTCGAACGCCTGAATGCCGAGGCGGTGCAGCGTCGGGGCGCGGTTGAGCAGAACCGGGTGCTCCTTGATGACCTCGTCCAGGATGTCCCAGACCTCGGAGCGCTCTTTTTCGACCATCTTCTTCGCGCTCTTGATGGTCGTGACGTAACCGCGCTCCTCGAGCTTGTTGTAGATGAACGGGGTGAACAGCTCGAGGGCCATCTTCTTGGGCAGACCGCACTGGTGCAGACGCAGTTCGGGACCCACGACGATGACCGAACGACCGGAGTAATCGACGCGCTTGCCGAGCAGGTTCTGGCGGAAGCGGCCCTGCTTGCCCTTGAGCATGTCGGACAGAGACTTGAGCGGGCGCTTGTTGGGGCCGGTGATGACGCGGCCGCGACGACCATTGTCGAACAGGGCGTCGACGGCCTCCTGCAGCATGCGCTTTTCGTTGCGGATGATGATCTCGGGCGCGTGGAGTTCCATGAGCCGCTTGAGGCGGTTGTTGCGATTGATCACGCGGCGGTAGAGATCGTTGAGATCGGAGATCGCGAAACGGCCGCCGTCCAGCGGCACCAGCGGACGCAGGTCGGGCGGGATGACGGGGACGACGTCGAGAATCATCCACTCGGGCTTGTTGCCCGAGTCGCGGAACGCCTCGACCACGCGCAGGCGCTTGGCGAGTTTTTTCTTCTTGGCCTCGGAGGTCGCCTCGCGCATCTCGGCGCGCAGCTCCTTGGAGATCTCCTCGAGGTTCTGATCGGAGAGCAGGGCCTTGATGGCCTCGGCGCCCATGCCGGCGCGGAAGTCCAGCGGATCGTCCTCGATGTACCGGCGGAATTTTTCCTCGCTGATGAGCTCGCCCTTGCGCGCGTTGGTGCGGCCGGGATCGATCACCACGTGCATCTCGAAATACAGGATCTTTTCGAGTTCCTTGTAAGTCATGTCGAGCAGCGCACCGATGCGCGACGGCAGGCTCTTGAGGAACCAGATGTGGGCGACGGGCGTGGCCAGGCTGATGTGGCCCATGCGCTCGCGGCGCACCTTGCTCTGGATGACCTCGACGCCGCACTTTTCGCACACGATCCCGCGGTGCTTCATGCGCTTGTACTTGCCGCAGATGCACTCGTAGTCCTTGACCGGTCCGAAAATCTTGGCGCAAAACAGCCCATCGCGCTCGGGCTTGAAGGTCCGGTAGTTGATCGTCTCGGGCTTTTTCACCTCGCCGTGCGACCAACCGCGGATTTTTTCGGGGCTCGCGAGCGCGATCTTGATGCCGGGAAAATCGAGCGGATTCTTCGGCTTCTCGAACAGGCTGAACAGCTCCTTCACCGCGTGTCTCCTTCCGGTCGCGTGCGACCGTTATCGATTCCGTCGTCGCAAACCCGCCCGCGCGGGTTCGCCCAGGTCCGCTTTCGCGGCGAATCGTCCGGGCGCGGCGAAGGCGCGAAGCCTGGCCGCGCGGCGATTCCTACAGCTCCTCTTCCTCTTCGCCGGCCGCCGACTCTTCTTCCTCTTCCTCCGCCTCCTCGACGAGGTCGTCGTCGAGCGGGGATTTGGAGAAGAGCGCCTCGGCGGCGTCGATCGCGCTGGGCACCGCGCGCACCGTGGTGGCGGGCGCGGCGGCGGCGGCCGCGGCCGCGGCCTCCTCGGCGGTCATGCCGTCCTCGAGCAGCGTCACGTCGAGGCTCAGGCTCTGGAGTTCCTTCACGAGCACGTTGAAGCTCTCGGGCAGGCCCGGTTCGAGCTGGTACTCGCCCTTGACGATCGACTCGTACATGCGCGTGCGGCCCGCCACGTCGTCGGACTTCACCGTCAGGAACTCCTGCAGGGTGTACGCCGCGCCGTAGGCCTCCATCGCCCAGACTTCCATTTCACCGAGGCGCTGGCCGCCGAACTGCGCCTTGCCGCCCAGCGGCTGCTGCGTGACGAGGCTGTAGGGCCCGATCGAACGGGCGTGGATCTTGTCGTCGACGAGGTGGTGAAGCTTGAGCATGTACATCGTGCCCACGGTGACCTCGTTGCTGATGATGTCGCCGGTGCGACCGTCGAACAGCGACGCCTGGCCCGAAAGCTGGACCTTCGCCATTTCAAGGGCGTGCTTGATGTCGTCCTCCGACGCGCCGTCGAAGACGGGGATCGCCATGTGCACGCCGCGCGAGAGCGCCCGCGCGAAGGAGAGCAGGTCGGCCTCGGACGCCTTCTTGATCTGATCGCGCAGCGGCTTGAGCGACGCGAGGTCGTCGGCGTAGATCGACAGCAGGAACTCGCGGATCTTCGCCGCGGAGTACTTTTCGCGGATGAACGCGTCGATCTGCTCGCCGAGCACCGTGGCCGCGCGGCCCAGGTGCGTCTCGAGGATCTGCCCGACGTTCATGCGCGACGGAACGCCCAGGGGGTTCAGCAGCATCTCGACGGGGCGACCGTCTTCCATGTACGGCATGTCCTCTTCGGGAACGACCCGCGAGAGCACGCCCTTGTTGCCGTGGCGGCCGGCCAGCTTGTCGCCGACCTGCAGCTTGCGCTTGATCGCCACGTACACGCGCACCATCTTGATGACGCCGGGCGCCATTTCGTCACTGCGTTTCACGCGGTCGATTTTTTCGCGCCAGTGCTCGCGCACCGCGTCGATCTGTCCCTGCACCGTGTTGATGATGCTGGTGACGCGGCCCTCGATCTCGGCGTCGTCGAGCGACAGGTCGCCGATTTTGGTGAAGTCGAGACCGTCGAGAATCTCCTCGGACAGGAGCGTGCCCTTCTTCACGAGCACCTTGCCGTCGAAGTCGCTCGTCAGGTTGGCGGTGACCTTTTGGCCGATGGCGAGACCCTTGATGCGCGCGATCGCGTTCTGGCGGTAGATGCGGATTTCTTCTTCCTGGTCCACCAGAATCTTGGCGATCTCGAAGTTCTCGATCTCCAGCGCGCGCTGGTCTTTTTCCACGCCCTTGCGCGAATAGACCTTGGCGTCGAGCACCGTGCCGTAGACGCCCGGGGGCACCGTGAGGCTGGTGTCGCGCACGTCGCCGGCCTTTTCGCCGAAAATCGCGCGCAGCAGTTTTTCCTCGGGCGAAAGCTGCGTCTCGCCCTTGGGCGAGATCTTGCCGACGAGGATGTCGCCCGGCTTCACCTCGGCGCCGATGCGGATGATGCCCGCGTCGTCGAGGTTGGCGAGCATTTCCTCACTGACGTTCGGGATGTCGCGGGTGATCTCTTCCTTGCCCAGCTTGGTGTCGCGGCTGACGCACTCGAACACCTCGATGTGCACCGAGGTGAAGCGGTCGTCCTTGATGAGGGCTTCGGAGATGAGGATCGAGTCTTCGAAGTTGTAGCCGCCCCAGGGCATGAACGCCACGGTGATGTTCTGGCCGAGCGCCAGTTCGCCCAGGTCGGTCGACGGGCCGTCGGCGATGATGTCGCCGCGCGCCACCTTTTCGCCGAGCTTCACGATCGGCTTCTGGTTGATGCAGGTGTTCTGGTTGCTGCGCTGATACTTGATGAGCCGATAGACGTCGACACCGGCCTCGTTGTCGTCGTGTTCGGCCTCGTGGACCTTGACGACGATGCGCTCGGCATCGACGCCGATCACCACGCCGCCGCGCCGCGCCACCGAGGTCACGCCCGAGTCGCGGGCGACGATGTTCTCCATGCCCGTGCCGACGACCGGCGCCGCGGTCTTGAGCAGCGGCACGGCCTGGCGCTGCATGTTCGCGCCCATGAGCGCGCGGTTGGCGTCGTCGTGCGACAGGAAGGGAATCAAACTCGCGGCGACCGACACCAACTGGTTCGGCGACACGTCCATGTACTGCACGTCTTTCGACGGCACGATCGAAAACTCGCCGCGGTTGCGCGCGGAGACGGTCGGATGGACGAAGCGGCCCTTTTCGTCGAGTTCGATGTTCGCCTGCGCGATCGCGTAACGCTCTTCCTCGAGCGCCGACAGGAACATCGCTTGGCTGCTGACCACGCCTTCTTCGCTGACCGGGCGATACGGGGTTTCGATGAAGCCGTATTCGTTGACGCGCGCGTAGGTCGAAAGGCTCGCGATGAGGCCGATGTTCGGACCTTCCGGCGTCTCGACCGGGCAGATGCGGCCGTAGTGCGTGTTGTGGACGTCGCGGACCTCGAAGCCCGCGCGCTCGCGGGTGAGTCCGCCCGGCCCGAGGGCCGAGAGGCGCCGTTTGTGCGTGACCTCGGACAGCGGATTGGTCTGGTCCATGAACTGCGAGAGCTGCGACGACCCGAAGAACTCCTTGATGACCGCCGAGACGGGCTTGGAGTTGATGAGATCGTGC
Source organism: uncultured bacterium (assembly GCA_964586775.1). Lineage (GTDB taxonomy): Bacteria > Lernaellota > Lernaellaia > JACKCT01 > JACKCT01 > JADLEX01. The sequence goes on from CAZPJD010000205.1 coordinate 7,938, forward strand.
GGCATGAGCGTGTCGATTTCCTGCAGGCTCATGCGCTCGCGGATCGCGCGTTCCATGCGCACGAGGCCGATGCGGTACTGGTTTTCGACCAGCTCGCCCACGGCGCGCACGCGGCGGTTGCCCAGGTGGTCGATGTCGTCGATCTCGGCGTCGCCGATGCCTTCCTTGAGGTTCAGCAGATAGAACACCACGGCGAGGATGTCGTCGCGCGAGAGCGTCTTCTGCTCGACATCGGTCGTGCGGCCGAGCTTGAAGTTCATCTTCACGCGGCCGACCTTGGACAGGTCGTAGCGCTCGGCGTTGAAGAAGAGGTTCTGGAACAGCGTCTGCGCCGAGTCGAGCGCGGGCTGATCACCCGGGCGGAGGCGGCGGTAGATCTCCATGACCGCCTCG
>CAZPJD010000206.1:0-26406 GCA_964586775.1 uncultured bacterium
TGGGGACCGGCGAGTTGCGCAGGATCACCTCGCGGGTTTGATGGATGGCCTTGCCGGTGGACAGGTCCATCACCGTGTCCGCGCCCCAGTGCGTCGCCCATCGGAGCTTGTCGACCTCCTCCTCCACCGACGAGGTCACCGCCGAGTTGCCGATGTTGGCGTTGATCTTCACGAGGAATGCCTTTCCGATGACCATCGGTTCGCATTCCGTGTGGCGGATATTCGCCGGGATGATCGCGCGGCCCGCCGCGACCTCGGCGCGCACGAACTCGGGCTCGACGTTTTCGCGTCCCGCCACGAACCGCATCTCGGGCGTGATCTCGCCAAGCTTGGCGCAGTGCATTTGCGAATAATTCGTGTCGCCGCGCTCGCGTCGCAATTCAACCCAGGGGGCGCGCAGTTTGGGTAACCCGCCCGAAACGTCGTGCCCCTGTGGGCCGCGCGTGTCGTAGAGGTCGAAGTGCTCGCCGTTCGTCAGGTGCACACGGCGGCGCGGCACGCGACATCCGTGAAACTCCACCTCGACGCGCGACGACGCGGGAAACTCGAAGAGAAGGGTCGAGGTTTGTTCGTCGGGGGAATGCGCGGAGCCGTTGTCGTTTTGGCCCGAGCCGTTCGTACCGGGTGCGTGTGCCATCCCGTTGTCCTTTCCCTACGCCGGTTTCAACCGGATCAGGTTCAATGGGTTTGATCTCAGTCCGCGTTCGCGGACACCCCAGACAACCAAAATGGAAGCGTACACGGCGCTCCCCCACCCGTCAACGAAAACGCACACAAACGCAAGCCCGACGACGATGACGCGTTCGGCGCGGCCTCTTCGTGACGCGAATCGACGCCCGAATCGGCCTTGTCAACCGATGGGCCCATGACTAAGATTTCGATCTTCGTGCAAAAGGACCGGCATCGCCGGGCTTTTCGCGCAAAATTCGCTGTTTCCAATACGGGTCGCCGGTTCGGGTTGCGCATGAAACTTGCGGGCAACGTGCCCCGGCCATCGGAAGGAGTTCGGGCATGAATGTGGTGGAATCGGGCAAACTTCGCAACGTCGCCGTCGTCGGTCACGGTCACACGGGCAAGACCTCCCTGGTCGAGGCGATCCTGTTCGACACGGGCGTGACGAACCGTCTTGGCCGCGTCGAGGACGGCAATACCGTGACCGACTTCGAGCCCGAGGAAAAATCGAAGCTCTACTCGATCGAGACGGCTGTCGCCGCGTGCAACTGGAACAAGCATCGCATCAATCTGCTGGATACGCCCGGCGGCGCGAACTTCGTCACCGAGGCGTTTCACGCCCTCGACGTGGCCGACGCGGCGCTGCTCACGGTCTGCGCGGCCAGCGGCGTCGAGGTGCAGACCGAGAAGCTGTGGGACGCGGCCGAAAAGCGCGGGGTGCCGCGCGCGTTTTTCATCAACAAGCTCGACCGCGAGCGCGCGAACTTCGATCGGGTGCTGCGCGACCTGCACGACTCTTTCAAGATCAACGTGGTGGTCCTCCAGCTCCCGATCGGGCAGGAAGACAAGTTTCAGGGCGTGATCGATGTCATCACCGGCACGGCGTACAAATTCGACGCGTCGGGCAAGGCGACCGCCATCGACGTGCCCGCCGACATGGCGGCCAAACTCGCCGAGATCCGAACGCAGACCCTCGAAGCGATCGCGGAGAACGACGAGGCGCTGATGGAGAAGTATCTCGGCGGCGAGGAGCTCCCACAGGCGGACATCCTGCAGGTGCTGCGCAAGGCGTTCGTCGCGGGCGAGGCGTACCCGGTCCTGTGCGGATCGTCCACGAAGAACGTGGGTGTCGCGAATCTGCTCGACTTCGTCATCGATGTGTTTCCGACGCCGCTCGAGCGATCGACGTCGGTGGGCAAGCATCCCGACAAGGACGAAGAGGTCCGGCGCGACTCCGCGGCCAACGCTCCGTTTTCCGCGATCGTGTTCAAGACGAGTTCCGCCTTTGCGGGCACGGCGTCGATGTTTCGTGTGCTTTCGGGATCGATCAAGGCCGATTCGGCGTGCTTCAACCCGCGTCGCCGTTCGTCCGAGCGCCTCGGCCACATCCTCAAGATCAACGGCAAGAACATTGAGGACGTCGGCGAGGCCGTGTGCGGCGACATCGTCGCCGTCGCCAAACTCAAGGACACGAAGACCGGCGACACGCTGTGCGACGAGAAGAACCCCGTGGTGTTCGACCTCGTCGCGATTCCCACGCCGAGCATCAGCTACTCGGTGCACGTCAAGGGCACCGGCGACGAAGACAAGGTGATCGACGGTCTGCTGCGTCTCGCCGACGACGACCCGACGATCCACGTGCGCAAGGACCCGCAGACACGCGAGGTGATTTTGTCGGGCATGGGCGCGGGGCACATCGAGGTCACGATGGAAAAGCTCATGCGCCGCTTCAAGCTCGAAGCCGAGCTCGGTCTGCCCAAGGTGCCGTATCGCGAGACGATCCAGGGCAAGGCCACGAGCCGCTATCGTCACAAGAAGCAGACGGGAGGACGCGGGCAATTCGGCGAATGCGAGATCGTCCTCGCGCCGTTGCCGCGCGGCGGCGGATACGAATTCCACGACAAGATCGTCGGCGGCGTCATCCCCAAGACCTTCATCCCCGCCGTGGACAAGGGCATCCGCGAGTCGTTCGACCGCGGCCCGCTCGCCGGATTCCCGTGCGTCGATTTTCAGGTCGATCTCGTGGACGGCAAGTTCCACGACGTCGACAGCTCGGAACAGGCGTTCAAAATGGCCGGCGCGATGGCGTTCAAGCAGGGAATCAGTCAGGCGAGGCCCGTGCTGCTCGAGCCGATCCAGAAGCTGGAGATCGTCATCCCCGAGGAATGCACCGGCGACATCATGGGCGACCTGTCGCGCCGGCGCGGCCAGGTGCAGGGCTACGAAACCAAGGGCAAGAACACCGTCGTTCGCGCGCAGGTGCCGCTTTCCGAGATCCTGCGTTACGAGCCCGACCTGCGCTCGATGACGAGCGGGCGCGGTTCGTTCACGTCCGAGTTCGACCACTATCAGGAAGTGCCGCACGACGCCGCGGTCAAGGTGATCGAGGCGAACAAGCGCGAGCACGAGGAAGAGGTCGAGTAGTTCGAAACGCAATCGCAACGCGGGCGGCTCTCGGGCCGCCCGTTTGCGTTGGAGTCCATCGCAGTGTCGAAGCAAAAGGCCGCGACGAAAGCGCGCGCGACGAAAGAGCGTGCAACGAGGATCTGGGAGATCCTCAAAGAGGACTATCCCGCCGCCGAGTGCGCGCTGCACTTTCGCCAGCCGCTCGATTTGCTCGTCGCGACGATCCTCTCGGCGCAGTGCACCGACGAGCGCGTGAATCAGGTGACGAAGACATTATTCAAGACGTTCCGCACCGCGCGCGACTATGCGAACGCGAACATCGCCGATCTTGAAGACGCGATTCGATCCACCGGGTTCTTTCGGAACAAAGCGAAGAACATTCAGGCCACGGCGCACAAACTGCTCGCGGACTTCGACGGCGAGGTGCCGCGCACGCTGGACGAGCTGGTCACTCTGCCCGGCGTGGGACGCAAGACGGCGAATGTCGTGCTCGGCAACGCGTTCGGCGTACCGGGCATCACCGTCGATACGCACTTGGGACGCTTGTCGCGCCGCATGGGATTCACGGAGCACGACGACCCGGTCAAGGTCGAGTTCGACCTCATGGATCTCATCCCGCGCGACGATTGGACGCACTTTTCGCACGCGATGATCTGGCACGGTCGCCGGGTGTGCGCATCGCGCAAGCCAAACTGCGCCGCGTGCCGCGTCGGCCCGCTCTGCCCTTCGTTTTCCGTCGCGTAGCGCTTCGTCCCGCCTCAGGCCGTCGGGCCCATCGTAAGCCAAATGCCGCGACGATAACGCCAGAACTGAAAGCCCGCGTAGGTGATGACGTGGACGAGGGCGGCGATCCACGCACCCTCGACGCCGCGCCCGAGCCGCTCGCCGAAGAACCAGATTCCGGGCATGAAGACGAACGCGCCGGAAATGGCCATGACGACCATCGGATATCGCGTATCGCCCGCGCCACGCAGCACGCCCGCGACCATGAGGCCGAGCGCATCGAAGGGCTGAAACAGCGCGGCGATCAAGACGAGCCGGACGCCGACCTCCACCACGCGCGGATCGGGGTTGAACGCGCTCATGAGCCAGTGGCGAGCGAGGCCGAAGATCACGCCGACCGCCGCCATGTAGCCGACGCCCACCAGCACCGTCACGTGCGCGGAGCGCCTCGCGAGGTCCTTTCGCCGCGCGCCGAGATACTGGCCGACCAGCGTGGTGCCGACGATGCTCACTGCCGCCGCGGGCAGAAAGCTGAACTGGATGATCTGAAACACGATCATGTTCGCCGCGAGCGCGTAGGGATTTTGCGTCGAAGCGTAAACGCAGAAGAGAAGCCACGCGAGGTTTTCGAAGCCCCACGCGAACCCGATCGGCAGGCCGACCGCCGCGAATCGACCGAGGTCGGCTCGCGTCGGCGGCGTGACGGCGCGCGTGCGGTAGAGACGGTGGTGGCGCGCGCCGAAGTACACGCCGAAGTAGATGAGCGACTCGGTCAACCCGCCGATCAGCGTTCCGATCGCCGCGCCGCGCACGCCCAGCGGGGGAATCGGTCCGACGCCGAACACGAGCGCGATTGCCGCGACGGCGTTGACGACGTTGGCCGCGATGGTGGCGACCATCGGCGTCCACATATCGCCCTGGCCGCGCAGGTAGCTCGTCATGGTGAAGACAATGAAGATAAACGGCACGCCGACGAGCCGGATGCGCACGTAGGTCAGCACGTGGGGAGATACCGCCGCGTCGCTGCCCATCACGCCGATCAGCCAAGGCAGCGCGGGGATCATCGCCCAAACCGCGAGCGCAAAAAGCGGAATGACGGCGAGGGCCGTGTTGACGTGCGCGCGCAGGCGGTGGAGCCGGCCTGCCCCGAAGTCCTGCGCGACGAATGTGTTGACGACCGTCAGCGTCGCCGTAAAGACAACGGCCAGCACCCACGCGAGAAAACTGCCGAACGAAACCGCGCCCTGCTCCACCGTTCCGACGCGGCCCATGATGATCGTGTCCACCACTCCCATCATCGAAAACGAGATGAACGACATCACCATCGGCGCCGAGAGCGAGAGCACCTCTCGCACCGTGCCCGAGCGCGCGGTCACGACGCCGCCCGCGTCAACGCGGATTTCCGCTTCTTTGTGTTCCGATGGATCGCTCATCTGATTTACCGCGCGGGGGCCGTCGGGCTTCGCGCCCGGCAGACTATCGGCGGCTCGCGCGATTGACAACACGCACCCACTCGGCAAGATTGCGCGCGGAAGCCGCGTTTTCGCGATGATTTGGAGTTCCCGGATGGCCCTGCGCGTTTACAACACGATGACCCGGCAGAAAGAGGAATTCACGCCGATCAACCCTGGCCGCGTCGGCATGTACGTGTGCGGAGTCACGGTGTACGACCGGTGTCACATCGGTCACGCGCGCAGCCAGATCGTGTTCGACACCGTCGTGCGCCACCTGCGTCACCTGGGTTTGCAGGTCCACTACGTCCGCAACTTCACCGACGTCGACGACAAAATCATCAACCGCGCCATCGAGCGAAAAGTGGACTGGAAGGATGTCGTCGCCGAGAACATCGCGGCGTTTTATGAGGACATGGACGCGCTGGCGATCGCGCGCCCGACCATCGAGCCACGCGCGACCGACCACATCGCGCAGATTATCGAGACGATTTCGCTGCTCGTGAAAAAGGGCTTCGCCTACGCGAAGAGCGGCAATGTTTATTACTCGACGCGGCGATTCGCCGGATACGCGAAGCTCTCGAAGCGCAACATCGACGATCTGCTCGTCGGCGCGCGCGTCGACAAGGACGAACTGAAGAAGGACCCGCTCGATTTCGCGCTCTGGAAGGCCGCGAAGCCCGGCGAGCCCTCATGGCCGTCGCCATGGGGCGAGGGGCGCCCCGGCTGGCACATCGAGTGCTCGGCGATGAGCATGGCTCACCTGGGCATGCCGTTCGACATCCACGGCGGGGGCAAGGACCTCGTCTTCCCGCACCACGAAAACGAGATCGCGCAGTCCGAGGCGGCCTACGACCGCGAATTCGCGCGCTACTGGATGCACAACGGATTCGTGCAGGTCAATCACGAGAAGATGGCGAAGTCGACGGGCAACTTCTTCACGATCCGCGACATCCTGAAGAGCTACTCAGCCGAAGCCCTGCGCCTGTTCCTGCTATCGGCACACTACCGCAGCCCCATCGACTATTCGGAGCAGAGCCTCGCCGACGCGCAAGCCGCGGTGGACCGCCTCTACGATCTGCTCGATGCCCTGCAAAAGCGCCCGCACGACGACGCGGCGATGGACGAGACGCAGCTCGACGACGCACAGCGCGAGGCCGTCGCCGGCGCGCGGCGCGCCTACGACGACTTCGTCGCGGCAATGGACGACGACTTCAACACGGCCAAGGCCCAAGGGCACCTCTTCGAGGTCGCCAGCCTGATTTCGACCGCCGTCGCGCCGGGCGCGGGCGCGGTCGCGGGACGCAATATGGTCGTCACCGAACTCGTGCGGATCTTCGAGATCATGCGCGGCGTGCTGGGACTGCTTGCCACGGAACCCGACGCGTATTTCGCCGAGAAGCGATCGCGCACGCTGCGTCGCGCGAATTTTTCCGAGGAGCAGGTTCTGGAGATGATCGAGCGCCGCTCCGCCGCGCGAAAGGCGAAGGACTGGGCGGCGTCCGATGCGATCCGCGACGAACTCGCGGCCAAGGGCATCGCGCTGATGGATTCGCCGCAGGGTACGACCTGGGTGCCAAGATAGGACTTCAGACCTTTGTGGCTTCGCGCGGGATCTCGCCGCGCACCTCGTCAAGGCACTCGATGCGCAACACGCCTCACACGTCGATGACGACCTGCGCCATGAAGCCCTCTTTGTTTTCGATAATCTTCAGGCCGTGGTAGGTGACGCTCTTCAGCTCGGAGTGGATCTTTTCGTACGATTTGCTTTCGCCGATCAGAATCGCCTCGAGCCCGCCTTCGTAAAGGCGAATCTCGTCGATGTCGGCGAGGAGGAACCCGTCGATCAGCGCGAACGCGATCATCTCGTTCGCCCACTGGACCAACCGGTCCTCACGGTCGAGGCAGTCGATGCGCAGCGAGCGGGCCTGATCGGGCTCCAGATCGGCGTTTCCCGACATGATGCCGACGAGGGCGAACGCGATTTCGGCGAGCAGGTCCTCCTCGGACTCCGCCCAGATCTCGAGCGCCAGATCCGCCGTGTGCTCCAGATGCCGGTAACCGCGATACGACAACTCGCCCTCGTTCTCAGCGCCGAATAAACGGGCCAAGGTCTAGCTGTTCCCCGTGGCGAATTCAAGCGCCATGGGGCGCTTCGGGCTCAAAGCGCCCCTCGGCCTCGAAATCGCCGGTCGGCTTCGTCAGACCCGCGAACCAGTGCGGATAATTCTCGCGCATGGCCGCGACGAACTCGTCGAACGGAAATTCGTCGTGTTCGCCGCGATCACGCAGATACTCCATGTGACGTCTTCCGCCGAGATCGTACGGATGCAACAGCGCGTCGGAGCGACCGTCGAATTCCTGTGGACGCACACCGAACTTCTCGCACAGCGTGCGATTGAACGCGCTCGTCACCTTCAGCCATTGGCCGTTCACGAGCAGGCTCGTATAGCCGTGAAACGCGAATACGTCCGTGCGCATCGCCTCGAACAGCCGCTTCGACGTGAGGTGGTTGCGCACGTCGGCGAACCCGAGCCGAGCGCCGATGCCCACGCCCCGAGCCGCCGCCGCGAGCAGAATCGACTTGGGAACGCAGAATGCGCGTCCGCGCTCGAGCACCGCGCTCGCGCGATAGTCGGCGGGATCGAGCGTGAGCGAGTACGGATCGTAGAGAATGCCATCGCGCACCGCGTAGAAGAGGCGAACGGCCTTCTCGCGCTCGTCGCCCGTGTCGCCGATGGCGCGGTGCGCGAAGTCAATGACGCGTTCGTTGTCGCTATCCACGAAATACGTCGGGGCGAGATCCGCGCGGTCGTCCGCTTCCATTCCCCTTCTACTCCTCGTTCGTCTCGCGTGTCTGGATGACCGACGCGTGCTGCAACGTCCGGTGCACCGGACACTTGTTGGCGATCTCGATGATGCGCGCGCGCTGCTCGGCCGTCAAATCGCCGACGAGTTCGACATCGCGATCGATCACGTCCACGAGACCGGTCGGCGAGGACGCGCCGGGAATGTCGACCGCCGGGACCTTGCGATGGCGCAACGTCACCTTCACGCGCTCGACCGGCCACTCCTTGCGGTCGGCGTACATGCGGATCGTCATCGCGGTGCACGCCCCGAGGGCCGACAGCAGGAGTTCGTACGGATTCGGACCGCGATCGTCGCCGCCCGCCTCGGGCACTTCGTCAGCGTGCCAGTGGTGGCGCCCGTCGGTCGCGCTCTGCGTGAAACGCCCCTCGCGCGTCTCCGAAACCTTGACCGTGACCTCGTGTCCCGATGCGCTCATCGCCGTTCCCCCATCGTCCACGCGCGCCAAATCGCGTCGACCCCGATCTGTGTCATTTTCCGCGCGAATCGATATGCTTTAACCATTCAACGCGCTCGTCCGTCCATCATCGGCGTCGACCAAGGAGAACCCATGCCCGCACGCTACGACAACTTTCGGGATTTCTACCCGTTTTACCTGTCCGAGCACAGCAACCTCACGTGCCGTCGCCTGCACTTCTTCGGCGCGTGGCTCGTTCTCGCCACGCTCGCGTTTGCCGTGTTCACCGCCACGTGGTGGGCGATCGCGCTGATGCCGATCTTCGGCTACGGGCTCGCGTGGATCGGTCACTTCGTCTTCGAGAAAAACAAGCCCGCGTCGTTCAAGCAGCCGTTCTACAGCTTCCTCGGCGACTGGACCATGTTCAAGGACATCCTGGCCGGCAAAGTGAAAATCTGAACGCGCGGGTTCGTTCGTGACCAGTGTGCGTCAGACCGTCAATTCGCCGAAGGGTGCGAGCCCGTTCGCCTCGCGCACCACGTCCACCAGCCGCGCCATGATGCGATTGAGGTCGATGTCCTTCGGCGTGTAGATCGCGCGCACACCCATCGCGCGCAGGCGTTCGCCGTCCGACTCCGGAATGATTCCGCCGACCACGACGGGCACGTCGTCGATTTCCTGCTCGCGCATTTTTTCCATCACGCTGCCGACGAGTTCCATGTGGCTGCCGGAGAGGATCGAGAGCCCAACGAGGTGCACGCCCTCCTCCAGCGCACCCGACACGATCTGATCCGGTGTCAGGCGAATGCCATCGTAGATCACCTCGAAGCCGACATCGCGCGCCTTGACCGCCACCTGCTCCGCGCCGTTGCTGTGGCCATCGAGCCCCGGCTTGCCGATCAATACGCGCGGCGGCGAACCGATCGCGTCGCTCGTGTTTTTTGTTCGTCGACGCAGTTCGTCCACGGCGGCCTGCCGGCCGGGCACCACGGCCTTGATGTCGATACCCGTGTGGGGACGGTACTCGCCGAACACGCCGCGCAGCGCGTCGGTCCACTCGCCCGTCGTCACGCCCGCGTGCGCGCAGCGGATCGAAGCGGGCATGATGTTCACACCGCTTTTTGCGGCATCGACGAGCCCCGCAATGGCGGCATCGACATCCGCCGCGTTGCGTTTGGCGCGAAACGCGCGCAGCGCCTCGATCTGCTCGCTCGCCACCAACGGATCGACCTTGAGGACCTGGTCTTGCCCGCTCGCGGTGAGTGGCGACGTAGCGGTCTCGGTCCAGTGCGTCACGCCGACGAGCACGGATTTTTCGAGTTCGATCCCGCGCCAGCGCCGCGTGTGGCTCTGCACCAGTTCGCGCTTCATGTAGCCGCTTTCCACCGCCGCCACCGCGCCGCCCATCGCGAGCACGCGGTCGATTTCGGCCTGAGCTCCCTCGACGAGTTCCTTGACCTTGCGCTCGATCACAGGCGATCCATCGAACAGATCCTCGTACTCCAGCAGGTCCGTCTCGTACGCCGCGACCTGTTGGATGCGCAGCGACCACTGCTGGTCCCACGGCCTCGGCAGCCCCAACGCCTCGTTCCACGCGGGAAGCTGCACCGCGCGGGCGCGCGCCCTTTTGGACATGATGACCGCAAGCAGTTCGAACACGATGCGCTGAATGTTGTTCTCGGGCTGCGGTTCGGTGAGGCACAGCGAATTGACCTGCACGCCGTAGCGGAACCGCCGCAACTTGGGATCGTTGACGCCATAGCGGTCGCGCGTGATGCGATCCCAAAACTCGACGAACGCGCGCATCTTGCACATCTCTTCGACGAAGCGGATGCCCGCGTTGACGAAGAACGAGATGCGCCCGACCACCTCGGGCATGTCGGCCTCGGCCACCTGCCCGCTCGCCTTCACCGCGTCGAGTACCGCCATCGAGGTGCACAGCGCGTAAGCCAGTTCCTGCACCGGCGTTGCGCCGGCCTCCTGCAGGTGATAGCTGCACACGTTCGTCGGGTTCCACTTCGGCGCTTCGCGCACGGTGTACGCGATCGTGTCGACGATCAGGCGCATCGAGGGTGCGGGCGGAAAGATGTACGTGCCGCGCGAGAGGTATTCCTTGATGATGTCGTTTTGCGTCGTGCCCGCGAGCGTTTTGCGGTCGATCCCGCGCCGCTCGGCGAGCGCGATATAGAGCGACAGCAGCCAAGCCGCCGTCGCGTTGATCGTCATCGAGGTGTTCATGCGGTCGAGCGGTATCTCGGCGAAGAGCGCGTCCATGTCGTCGATGTGGCACACCGGCACGCCGACCTTGCCCACCTCTCCGAACGCGAGGGGATGGTCCGAGTCGTACCCGGTCTGCGTCGGAAGGTCGAACGCGACGGAAAGCCCCGTCTGGCCTTTCGCGAGGTTCGAGCGGAACAGTTCGTTCGACGCGCGCGCGGTGCTGTGGCCGGCGTAGGTGCGAAAGACCCAGGGTTGCTCGCGTTTGCGTTCGGCGGGAGTGGACGCGGCTTCGGCCTTCTTCTCAACGGCGGTCATGACATCGCTCCATCAAATTCGAGCCGGGTTTATCCCCCAACCATCGCATTATCGTCAATCGGAACAGATACGTCGTCAATGCGCTACCGCTCGGCTGAAAACTCCCATTCCACCCGCTCTCCCACCTCGGCGTCGAACGAAAACACGGCGAAATCGCCTTCGCGCGCGAAGGAGTGTTCCGCACCCCTCAGCAACAATCGAATCGTTTCCACGGCGACCGGCACGCGCGCCTGAATCGTGAACCTCTCATCGGTCGGCGCCGTCAGATAACCGCGAACGGCGTTTTCGGAATAGCTCGCGCCGATGAATCCGCTCCGCCAGGTGAATCGGCCGCCGGGGATCTTGGGGTCGATGACGATCCGACCCCCGCGCGCCTGGAATCCCGCAAAACGAATCGCCGCCAGCAGCGGCCCCGCGTGACGATTCATGTTCATCGCGGGGAAGTCGGTCATGGGCGTGACGGTGGAATTGAACGTCTCTCCCGGGCGGTCGTGGTCGTCGGCGTTGAACGAATCGGGCCCCGACCAGATACCGTACCAGACCTCGGGATACGCCTCGGCGTGCGCGGTGAGTGTCGTCGAGAGAAAGAAATCCCAAGCCGCGTCGGGGTCGTGCGTGGACCACGCCCAAGCGAGAAGCCCGTCGATGGCCGACCACGTGCCGCCGTTGGTGTCGGAGCCGGGATCGAGCAGCGGCCCGGTCATCGGCGGCCACAGCGAACGCGCCCCGGCGACTTGCGGATCGACGAGGTGACGACTGATCGCCGAGAACAGAACCGCCATCTGCCCGCGCGTCCACAGCCCGCCGAGCACGCCGAACGCCTGCGCGTCGAGGAAGAGGTGATCCGCGCCGAGCACCTCGTCGCCGTGTCCCAAATATCCGCGCGCCATCCACGAATCGCGCCAAAGGTCGCGCACGGCGCCGGCCTGACCCTCGGCGAACGTGCGAAGCTCGTCCGCGAATGCCGCGTCGGCAACTTCGACCGCGTCGGCCAGCGCGGGCAGCGCCACGGCGGCGAGAGCGCCGTTGAGCGCCGATTCGCCTTGCGCCCTCGTCTCAGATGGCCATGGCGAGAAGGCGATGAGCACGTCGTTCCAGTCGCCCGTCCCCGCGCGAATGAGCCCGTGCGGGCCGACGCCGATTCCGTCTCGCAGATGCGCGAACGCGCAGCGCAGGTGATCGAGCACCGTGCCCGACCCGCCCGCGGACTTCGGGTGGTACGGGAGCGTTTCGTTCAGGAATTCGAAATCGCGCGTCGCGTTCAGGTATTCCGCGGCCGCCCACATGAGAAAGAGGTCGAGATCGCTCGACTCGGTGTGGATGAACGCGCCCGTCTGCAAACCGTGTCCGATATGCGCATAGGGCAGCGCACCGTCCGCAGCCGACTGCGCGAGAAACGAAAAACGCAGCATCTCCTTCGCCAGATCCGGCCGCAGCCACACCATCGGAAGCGTGAAGAGCGCGAAGTCGCGGTGCGCTCCCGACAGCCCTTGCAGGTAGGAGTATGCGGAGCCTTGATCGACGAAGTGCGCACCGGCGTATTCGTTCCAGTACGATCCCGCAAGAAGCGACTCGACGTGCCACGCCATCTCGCGCCAAAGCCACGGGGCGTCGTCCACGATGAAGTCGGTCAGCGGCCTGGGCGAATCATCCGGCGCGCGATGCCGCTCAACCAATTCGTCGATGTCGGTCGCGTTGGCGTACCCGACCAGATAACGCAGTTCGCGCGATTGGCCGGGGTCGAGACGAACCACGCGCGACATGGCGAGCACCGCGTCTCCGCCATAAAGCGACTGACCCTCCGGCGCGGGATTTTCGAACGCCGATGCATCCGGCCAACGGGCGAACGACGCGCGGTCAAGCGACCGTTGCACCGTTTCGTCGGAGTCGTCCATCGACGCCAAGAACATCGTACGCGGGTACTCGTCAATATTCGCCGATTCGTCGGGACCGGGCGGTGCAGGATTGAGCGTCCGCGCGCCCGCGCCGATCACACCGCGTGCCGCGTCGTCGACGAAGGTCATCTCGAATCGCTCGTTGATCCGGCGGCGCTGCTGCCAAAAGATGTCCGCGAGGCCGTAGGTCATCACGGGCGCGAAGGTGAGCTGGGTGGGATTCGGATCCCAAAACTCCACGACCTCGATCTCGATCGGGAACGCCGACCCGTTGCTCACCTCGGTAATGCTGACCAGCACCGGATCGTCGCCCATCGGCGCTGCCACGCGCTCGCGAAGCGTCAAGGCGCGCCACGTCGTCGTCTTTTCCACGTAACCCACTCCGAAGGTCTGCGAGTACTCCGCGCCCTGGGGCAGCAGATCCCGCTGCGTCGCCCACGCGTTCTCCCCCATGCTGATGTACTTGAATCCACCCGCAACGTTCTGCGTCGCCCGGTCGCGGCGGTTCAGATTCTTGGGCCCGCGCGACAAGTCGTAGATCTCGACGCGCCCGTCGTTGTGCGCCGTCGCGCCCCAATAATCGTTGCCGAAAAAGTGCCACTGATCGCGTGACGCGCCGCCCGTAACGAACATCGCGGGAAAATCGGGTGACGACGGATCGGCGCGATGTTCGTACGCGGGACGTCCATCGGCGTCCGCGATCCATTCGCCGAACGCACCCGAGCCCGTCCGATCCACGCACGGATTGATCCACTCGGGTTCGAAGAATCTCGCGAATGAGATTTCAAGCGCCGACGCGCACGAACTCAATTCGATCTCGTTCGAGGGGTCGTCTAACGGATCGGCGCTGCCGCCGCCGTTGGACCCATCCGAGGCACAGGAGACGATGCTCGCGAGGAGTGCGACGCCGACAATTATTCGAAACGCTGTCCGGAGCATGGAAGCATTATCGCGAATGCCGTCAGACGCGCCAGCCTCTGCGGTCGAACCACGAGAGCACCAGCGGCAGGACAAAGACCGACGAGAAGAAGCAGAAAAACACGCCGACGGCGAGGAGTTGGCCCAATGTTCCGACCGCGACGTATGACGCGAGGCCGAGGGTGCCAAAGCCCGCGATGGTTGTGAGCGCCGAAAGCAGGATCGCCTTGCCCGTATGCTCGACGGCGCGCGAGACGCGATGCTCCGTCTCGCCGCGATAGCGATGGATAATGTGCACGCCGTTATCGACGCCGATGCCGAGAATCAGCGGGACGATGGCGACATTGATCAGGTTGAACTGCATGCCGATGAGCGGCATGATCCCCACCATCCACACCCCGCCGGTGAGCAGCGGCAGCATGGCGAGCAGCGTCGTGCGCAGCCGGCGGAAATCGACCAGTACCAGCAGGAACACCGCGAGTGCCGAGTACCATACGGAACTCTTGAAATCGACCTTGATCGCCGACACCACGGCGTCGAAGATGATCGGCACCGAGACGGCCGTCTCGTCCACACCGAGCAGCTCGGCGTTGTGCCGCTTCATGAATTGCTCGTTCCACACGTTCTGCGTGGGGTACGTGTAGACGACCATCCGCCCGTCGTAGCCGATGAAGTGCTCGCGCACCACCTCCGGCAGTTTTTCGATCGTCAGTTCCTCGCCGTGTGTGGAAAGTCGCAGGCTGTCGAGCAGGCGCGAAAGCTCCGCCGCGAGATAGCCCTGATATCTCGTGATACCCGCGGCCATGCCGGTCGACGGTTGCGCTTCGACGCGCGCGGCGAAGGACTCGATGCGTCCGATCACTTCGCGGGACTTGTCCTCGACCTCAAATTGTCCGCCGAGAATCGCCAGTTGCAGGACCGCGCGAACCACGCGCGCGCTCCCGCGCGTCGCCACGGCGAAATCGGCAAGCGACTCCGCCCGAAACGCATCGGTCATTTCGGGTCGACGACGAACCTCGATCGCGTCGAAGACCGGCGCGAGCGCGCGCAGCTTCTCGTTTTTCACAGCTTGGTTTTCGGGAAGGTAGTCGGTGATCGACTCGACCTCGCGCACCGTGGAAAGCGTCTTCGCCGCGGCCGCGAGTTCCCGGACGCGTGCGAGATCGCCCGCCACGAACAGGCCGTAGTCGAGTCCGCGATCGAGCCGCTCCTCCAGAATGGCGACGTGCTTCATCGAAATCGCGCCGCGCGGCTCCAGGCTTCGATAGTCGTAGTTGAACGAGGTGTGCAGGGCGCCCCAGCCCGTCGCCAGAAGACTGAGCACGATGGCGATCGTACTCACCTTCGGACGATGAATCGCAAATTCCGCGAGATGCCCGAGCGACAACGCATCGCCGATCGCGCGCGACGATTCGCGGCGCGTTCGATACCGTTCACGCAGCGCCAGCATCGCGGGCAGCAGCGTCAGCATCAAACCGAGCATGATGAGGATGCCGGCCCCCGACACGAATCCGAGCTGCGAGAGTCCCTTGAAGCGGGCGATCATGAGCGCCAGAAACGCGACGGCCGTCGTCGTCGCGCCCGTGACGATGCCCGGTCCCGCGCCCGTGAACGCGGCGATGCACGCGTCGCGCGAAGTCATTCCCGAGTGAACGTTCTCGCTGTAACGGCTCATATAGTGAATTGCGAAGTCGATGCCGAGACCGATCATCATCGCGCCGAAAAACGCCGTGAGCAGGCTGAGAAATCCGATGGCGAAGTGCGTCAGGCCATAGGTGATGGCGAGGCCCGCGCCGAGGCAGATGCCGATCAGGGCGAGGTCGGCGATGCGCCGGAATACGGCGACGAAGATGACGAGCACCAACGCAAAGGACAGCCACGTCGAGAGTTTGATGTCGCGCACGAGAGCCCGATACTCGTCGCGCATCACGACCATCGCGCCGCCGTAGAGCATCTCGATGCCGGGTGCCTCGCTCGCGACGTCGGCATAGGCTTTTTCGACGAAGTCCAGCACCTGCACGCAGAAGATGTAGTCGTCGGGCGGCTTGGTGGCCATCACGCGCAGCATGAGCGCGCGATCGTTGTCGAAGAAAAAGTAGTCGTCCTTCAGAACGTCGGCTTCGTCCGTGTCGGGAACGAAAAGCCCGCGCACCGAACGCTTGACCGGCCCATCTCCGGGGTCGTCCTCACCCAGATACCTGCCGGCCGTCTCGTAGAAGTCGCCCAGCGCTTCGAGTTGATCGACGGCCTCGCCCGGATCGGCGATCTCGTCGGCAACGATGATGTCGTTCTCCAGCGTGTTGTTGAGTTCGGTCAGAAACGGAACGAGTCGCGTATCCGCGAACAGGCTCGCGAGGTCGTCCTTCTGCTCCTTCATGTCGCGAACGAAGTCGTCGAGGTCGTCGCCTTCCAGAAACAGCGGCGCCCACCGGACCAGGTCGTCGAGGTCGACGCGATCGACGACGCGGCGAATGAGATCGGAGTTTTGACGCAGGCGCGGCACCAGCACGTTCGCGAAGCGGATCAGACGATCCTTGTCGGCGGGCTCGTCCTGCGGCGTCGTGAGGACCAGGACGAGATAGTCCATCCCGCCGAAGTTGTCATTGGCGTTGTTGGCGCGCTCGATCAACGGGTCTTTCTTGTCGAGCAGCGCGAGAAATCCCAGGTCGAGTTTGATGCCGATCGCGAACCAACCGAAGAACGCCGTCACCGCGACGCACACGCCGACGACGACCCATGCATGATCGTGACAGAACGCGCCCCACGCGGCGAATACCCGATGGCGAAGCGTCGGTTTCGGTCCGACGGGAGTTTCGGCGGGCGGCCCGGTTCGCGACAGGTTGGCAAACATGATGGGCGCGAAGGTTACGCGCACTTGGTGGTGGAATCAACGTGAGCGGCATTGGCCGCAATCGGGCTCGGAGCATCCATCTCCGGGCTGCGGATGCCGCGTCAACGTTGACATTCCTCGTTCGTTTCCGGGACAATCCAATAACGCAGACATGGAGACAACAATGCGCGTTTCGTCGATCGGCGCCGGGATGATGGTCGTGACGGCCTTCCTGTTCGCCGGATGCTTCAACATTTCCGACGTCAACCTCCTCCCCATGCCCGACGATCAGCTCAGCAGTCAGATCCTTCAGACCTACGGCGATGCGAAGACCGACAACCGAATTCTGTTGCTCGACATCGACGGCCCGATCACCGGCGAGGGCGAGACCGTCCTGTGGTGGGAGCGCGAAGCCACGACCGAGAACGTGAAGAAGAAACTTCGCAAGGCGGCGACGGACGAGCGCGTCAAGGCGGTGGTGCTGCGCATCAATTCGCCCGGCGGCACCGTGACGGCGTCGGACGTGGTGTATCGGGAGATCAAGCAGTTCAAAGCCGCGCGCAACGTGCCCGTCGTGACGATGATGATGGATGTGAGCGCCTCGGGCGGCTACTACATCGCCTGCGCGTCGGATCACATTGTCGCGCACAGATCCACGATCACCGGCTCCATCGGCGTCATCGTATTCGGGCTGGGTTTCGACGGTCTTTTCCACAAGATCGGCATGGAATCGCGCGTCGTGAAGAGCGGCGAGCTCAAGGACATGGGCAACCCCTTCGACCAATTCTCGGAGCAGGAACGCGCGGTGTTCCAGGCGATGGTCGATCGTATGTACGACCAGTTTCTCGGCGTCGTCTCCGAGGCGCGCAAGATCGACCGCGACAAGCTGCGACCGATCGCCGACGGACGCATCTACCTCGGAACGGAGGCGAAGGACCTCGGCCTGATCGACGAGGTCGGCTACATCGACGATGCGATGCGCGTGGCGATGGCAAAAGCCGACATTCGTGACGCGAAGGTGCTTTTCTATACCGATGGTCGCCGCAAAGAGCTCAACATGTACTCGAACAACACCATGAAAGCGCCGGATTTGAACCTGTCCGTCGCGCCCGACATGGCGACAATGATGGAACTTGCCCGACCGCGGCTGATGTTCATGTGGATGGGGCAGTAGGACCGATTCTGAGGAGGACGAGTTGGACAAGCGAACGATGTGTGCCGCGATCGTGTCGATCGCGCTGGTGCTTGGCTTGGCGGGCTCGGCGAATGCCGCGATCCTCAAGGGTCCTTATCTGCAGGACGTGACGACGAACGCCGCGACGATCTGCATCGAGGCCGACTCCGACGGCGTCGCGACCGTGGAATTCGGGCCTGACGACGATCTCGGCCAATCGCTCGGAGCAACCGCCTGGCGCGAGAAGACCTTTCCCGACGGCGTGCGTTACATGTATCGAATCCGCCTCACGGGTCTGGAGCAAGGGGCAAGCTACGTCTACCGCGCGATCCACGGCGGCGATGCGAGCGACGACCTCGTCTTTACGACGATGCCCGACAACATGACACCGTATCGATTCGTCTCCATCGGCGACAGCCGTAACGGATCGCCCGAGAGCCCGAATCTGATTCATGTGGACATCGCGGCCGCGGTCGCCGCGCAGACGCCGGTCTTCTATTTCAACACGGGCGACTTCGTCGCCGATGGCGGCCATTATGAAGACTGGGATTACCACTTCGACGTCGAGAACGACCTGATGGGCATCTCTCCGATGATCCCGGTCTTTGGCAATCACGAGGACGGCTACGATGACGTGACGGGATTTTCGGGCGACGAACTCTGGTCCTGGTATTTCGACACCGGCACCGGCGAAGACGCGCGCACATGGTTCAGTTTCGACGTCGGCAACGTGCACATCGCTGTCGTCGATTTGCAAAAGTGGTGGACGCTGCTGCCCGGCACGCGGCAGATCGAATGGCTGCGCGACGATCTGGAGCAGGATCAGCTCGACACACGCACCAACTTCACCATCGTGTCCTATCACCAACCCGCGTTCACCTACAAAGATGGTCGCACGCCGGATATCGCGGCGCGCTTCATGGTCGAGCCGGTCGTGCGGAGCTTTGGCGTCGACCTCGTGCTCTCGGGCCACGATCACTTTTATGCGCGGCACGAACTCAACGGAATCCCGCACGTCATCACCGCGGGAGGCGGCGCGACGCTCTACGACGCGTATCCCGGCATCGAATCCTGGCCGGGTTTCCGCGCGCACGCCCGCGATCATCACTATATGATCGGAGAAGTCACGTCGGACCACATCGACTTCGAGGTCTACAGCATCACCAATGGCGAGCTGCTCGACGCATTTTCGATCGAAGCCGACGCACCGCCGACCCCGGATGACGACGCGGATGACGACGTCGACGACGATTCCGATGATGACGTTGACGACGACACGGCGGACGACGACGCGACCGACGACGACACCGGATCGCCCGATCACGATACGCCGACGGCCGAAGGCGAATCGTCGGGAGACGACGAGGACGAAGGTTGCGGGTGCTGACGGACGGGGGCGTCTAGTTCGTCTTTTTCAGCAGTTTTTCGGCAATGCGCGCGGCCTCGGCGGGCGGGAAGAGCGCGAGGATCGCCGCCTGATCCTTGGGCTTCATGCCCGCGATCACGCGCAGCATCAGCCCTTCTTCCAGGTTCACGAGCTGCGCCTTCGCCTCCTCGGGCGACATGGCGTTGTAGGTCTGCGTGAGCTTCTTGATCTTCTTTTCGTATTCGGCGTCAATCTCCGTCATCCGCGCGTCGAGCTGCGCCTGAAGCGCCTGCAGCCGCTCGACCTCTTTTTTCACCTCGGCACGAAGGGCGAAGAGAGCTTCCCGTTCGCGCGCGATCGCGGCTTTCTGCGCCTCGAGGTACGAGCGGAACTCCTCGGGTGTCGCCAGCTTCACCTCGGCCGGCTCCGCGGGAGCCGTTTCGCCCTCGGCCGGTGCGGGGCTTGGCGAGGGCGTGGGAGTCGTGGTCGTCGTCTCCTGCGCGCCGGGCGCGGAAATCCCCGCGAGCACGATCGCGCATGCCAGCGCCGCGATCCACCAACGAAGGTTGTATTGCGTCGTCATCGCTGTCCTCATCATTCCTCGTCGATGCGCCCGTAGCGCTGAATCGTGATTTCGCCGATCAGCTCCAGCTCGGCCTTTTCCGCCTCCAGCCGCTCGCGCTCGCGGAAACGCTCGAGGAGTTTGTCGAGCATCCGCCGATCGCGCATGGCCGAAAGCATCTTCTCGCGTTGCTCGACCATGACGCGCTCGCGACGCACCGATTCGGCTTCGGCCAGTGCGCGTTCGCGGGCGAGCCTCCCGAGATGATGCAAATACACCTGGTCGGAGCGCGCGTCGAAATCCCGCCGCCGGTTCACGTCCATATCCGCGATCGTTTGCTCATGGTCGTCGTCGATGACGCGAATTCGATCCCGCGTCTCCTGCCAAGCCCGTTGTCGATCCGCAAACTCCCGCTGCTGCTGCTGCTCGCGCAAAGCGCGCACCCGATGGACGGTCGCGTAACGGAATCGCTTCACGACGCGCCTCCCGGCGAACGCTCGCGGAAGATGCGCGAGAGCTGGGCGATGCCCTTACCGAAATGGGCGCGGTCGTCCACATCCTGCCGCAAGAATGCGGTCAGAACCTCGTTGACGGCGATGGCGTGGTCGATACGCGGATTCGATCCCTTGGCGTACGCGCCGATGTTGATGAGATCCTCCGCCTCGCCGAAGACCGCGAGCGACTCGCGAAGCTGCCCCGCGAGCGTTCGATGTTCGCGCGTGACCACGTCGTTCATGCAGCGGCTCGCGCTCTGCAAAATGTCCACCGCCGGAAAATGGTTGCGTGCCGCGAGCCGTCGCGACAGCACGATGTGGCCGTCGAGGATCGAACGCGCCGCGTCGGCGATGGGTTCGTTCATGTCGTCGCCCTCGACGAGCACCGTGAAGATCCCCGTCACGCCGCCCGTGCCGTCGGCGTTGCCCACGCGCTCGAGCAATGCGGGCAGCAGCGCGAAGACGGAGGGCGTGTATCCTTTCGCCGTTGGCGGCTCGCCGATCGCAAGGCCGATTTCGCGTCGCGCCATGGCGAAGCGCGTGAGCGAGTCCATCATCACCAGCACCTTGCTCCCGCGGTCGCGAAAGTATTCTGCGACCGTGATGGCGAGAAACGCCGCGCGCACACGTTGGAGAGGCGAACGATCGGAGGTCGCCGCGATAACGACGCTGCGCCTCAGGCCCTCTTCGCCCAGGTCGCGCTGAAGGAACTCCAGCACCTCGCGACCGCGCTCGCCGATCAGGGCGATGACGTTGACGTCGGCGGCGGTGTTGCGCGCGATCATGCCCAACAGCACCGACTTGCCGACGCCCGAACCTGCGAAAATGCCGACCTTTTGCCCGAGGCCCAGCGTGAGCGCCGCGTCGATCGAGCGCACGCCGACCTCGAGCATCTCGCCGATCCGCTTGCGTTTCATGGGGTTGCCGGGCAGGCCGTAGAGATAGCGCTCGTCGTCGCCGATCGGCGCGGGCAGTCCATCGAGCGGCTCGCCAAGTCCCGAGAGCACGCGCCCGAGCATGTCGCGTCCAACGCGCACCACGGGCCGCGAACGCACCCGCTCGACGCGCGCTCCGGGCAGCACACCGCGCGCGTCTTCGAGCGGCATGAGCATGACGCCACGTTCGTCGAAGCCGACGACCTCGGTCTTGACGAGTTCGGACTCGCGTCCCGCGGCGGATGGTTTGAAGATGTGGCAGAGGCTCCCGACGGCGCTGCGCGGTCCCGTCGCCTCGATCACCGTGCCGGCGATCTTGCGTACGCGCCCCGACACCTTTACGCACTCGATATCGTCGAGTCGGACGTGATACGGCGCGAGATCGATGAATTCGCGCATCGGTCAGTCCAGCAGCCCGCGAATCTCGCGGAACGCGCGGCCGAGCGTGGCGTCGATGTCGCCCGATGAGGTCTCGATGAAGCACCCGCCGCTATCGACGTTGGGATCGGCGACGACGTGCACGCTGTCCACGCCCTCCATACGCAGCACGTCGCCGCGCATCTGCTCGATCAACTCGAAATCGTCGGGCGCGACGTGGACGACGAGTTCGCCGCGATCCACGGATTCGTCGATCGCCGTGCGCACGGCGTCGCGCACGATGGCGGAATCCTCGGCCACCGTGCGCTGCACCACCTTTTCGGCGATGTGCACCGCCAGCGCGACGATGTCGCGCTCCATGCGCAGCAGCAGGTCGCGACGGGCGTGCGTGAGATCCTCGACGAGGCGCTGGATCTGATCGAAGAGTGGCGCCATTTGTTGCTGGCCGAGTCGGATTCCCGCCTGCTCGCCCTGCCGGAAGCCCGCTTCGTATGCCTCGCGCTCGATGCGCGCGCCCTTTTCGATGGCGTCGTCGAGAACGGCGCGCGCCTCTTTGGCGAAATCCGTCGCGTGGAAATCGCGCATGCGCGTCGAACCGATCTGGGGCGCGGTCACGCCGGGCTTGGATTTGACGAATCCCACGCGACCCCCCGGGCGTTAGACGAAGACCTCGTCGCCGCCGCGACCGGTCACGAAGATCTTGCCCTCGGTCTCGAGCTTGCGCGCGACGCGAATGATGACCTGCTGCGATTTTTCGACGTCGGTCAGACGCATCGGGCCACGGGCTTCCATGTCCTCCTGGATCATCGAGGCGGCGCGGGCGCTGATGTTGCGGAAGATCTTTTGCTTGACCTCCTCGCTCGCCATCTTGAGCGCGATGACGAGGTCGTCGTTGCTGACCTCCTTCAGAATCGTCTGGATTCCGCGGTCGTCGACGTTGATGAGGTCCTCGAAGACGAACATGTGCTGACCGATCTCCTCGGCGAGTTCGGGGTCTTCCTCCTCGATCTTGCGCATGATCTCGTTACTCTCGCTCTTTTTCATCGAGTTCAGAATTTCGGCCGCGGGTTTGATGCCGCCCGTGAGTTCCGACGTGCCGACGCGGTAGGTGGAGATGTCGCGCATCAGCGAATCGACCACCTCTTCCATCGTGCCGGGGATGACCTGGTCCATGCGCGCAATACGCGTGAGCACCTCGAACTGCAATTCCTCGGGCAGGCGCGCGATGATGTCGGTCGCCTGCGTGACGGCGAGATGCGAACAGATGAACGCGATGACCTGTGGGTGTTCCTTGCTGATGAGGTTGAAGATCGTGCGCGCGTCGTATTTCTTCAGGTCCTCGATCTTCTCGATGTACGAGACCTTGCGCAGCACCTCCTCGGCGCGATGCGTCGGCAGGGCGCGGTGCACGACGCGCTCGACGAACTCCTTGCCGACGACCGACATATAGCCCTCGGAGATGATGCGCGTGTTGAACTCGGCCATCACCTTTTCGATCATCTCGGGCGTGATGTCCTCGACGGTGGCGATCGTCTGCACGAGGTCGTGAATCTCGTCGTCGTCGAGGTTTTTCATCACCTCGGCGCTGATGTCCTCGCCCAGAAAGAGCAGCAGGATCGCCGCCTTTTGCGGGCCCGAGAGTTTGTGTTCCTCAGCCATCGCGATGGACTCCGCGATTCCGGTCGTCGGTGGTCGTCAATTCTGTTCCTTCAACCAGCGCCGCACCATGAGCGCCACGGCCTTTTTGTCCTTCTGGACGTTTTCGATCAGGCTCTTCCGATTCTCGTCCATCTTCCTGCGCCGGGTTTCCTCCTCGCCGTGCGCCGTCGGCGCGGGTTCCTCCGGCTGGGTAAGCAGGCGCGCCTGCGGACCCGCGGCGAGGCGATTTTCGACATCCTCGACGCCCGCGGGCAGCAGGCCGGTCATCTCGCCGAGCCGATCATACGACGGCTCGGTGGTGAGGAAGCGCAGCAATCGGAAGCCCATGAACGCCAGCAACAGGAAGAGCACGCCGTAGAGGACGTAGTTGGCGACCATGCCGATGAAGCCGACGTCGAAACGACCCGCGGTTTCGGCGGGAGATTCGACACTCGGATTGAATTGCACGTTTTCGAGCACGAGCTGGTCGCCGCGCGTCTCGGTGAAACCGACGGCGTTTTTCACGAGCGACGTCAGTTTCGCCATCTCCTCCTCGGTGCGCGGCTTGTACGTCTTGTCGCCGCCCTCGGCGGGGGCTTCGTATGTGCCGTCCACCATGACGGCGATCGAGAGCTTCTTGATCTCGCCCACCGGCTCGCTGACCTCGCTCACGGTCTTGCTGATCTCGTAGTTGATCGTCTCCTGCTTGCGGTCGCTGTTGTTCGAGTTCGATGTGCCCTCGCCGCCCGCGGACTCGGGCAGGTTGGCGTCGACTCCCGGTGCGCCCGAGGTGCTCTGCTCGGTGCCCGTCGATTTTTCCTCGACCACCTGCTCGGAGCGCGCCACCTGCGTCTCCGGGTCCCAGGTTTCCTGCACCTTCTTCACCTGCCGGAAATCGAGGCTCGCCGTGACCTTGGCCGACACCTTCTCCACGCCGACCACGCGGCCGAGCATCTCGACGATCCGATCCTCCATCCCGGATTCCATCTTGTGCTGATAGTCGATCATGGCCGAGTTCACGGGACCCGCGAGATCGTCTTTCTTGCGCTTCGACATCATCTTGCCGCGGCTGTCCATGATGGTGACCGCGTCCGGCTCCATGCCCTCGACGCTCCCCGCCACGAGAAACGTGATGCCCTCGATCTCGTCGTCCGATAGCTTGGCGTTGTTCTTGAGGTCGATGACAACGGATGCTGTGGCGCGGCGCTGGTCTTCCTTGAACAGGCTCTCCTTGGGCAGCGCCAGATGCACGCGGCACTTCTCGACCGCGGCGATCTGCGTAATCGACCGCTCCAGCTCGCCCTGCATGGCGCGGAGGAACGCGATGCGCTGCTGGAACTCGGTCATGCCGGTGGTTTTGCGGTCGAAGATCTCGAAGCCCAGCGAACTGCCGCGCGGAAGGCCCTGCGTGGCGAGGGCCATCTTGACCTCGTAGTACTCCTGATCGGGCACGGAGACCGAGTCGCCCGCGTCGCCGATGCGATACGGGATTTTTTTCGACTTCAGCTCCGACGTGATGGCCGAGACGTCGTCCGCCGCGAGATCGGAATACAGGACGCGGTATTGCGGGCGCCCGGCAAACGTCACGACGCCCGCGACGACAGCCACGCCCAGCGCCAGAAAGATCACGAAGCTGATCTTCCGGCCGGTCGAGAGTCCCGAATAGAGTCTTTGGAGTTGCCCCAGAACCTGCTTTGATTCCGCCATGCCGCCCCCGAGCGCGTCGCGCCTACACGGTCATGCGCATGACCTCTTTGTATGCGCTGATCAGTTTGTCGCGGATCTCCATCATCGCCTTGAACGAGAGATCCGCCTTTTGCAGCGCAATCATGGCTTCGTGCAGGTTGTCGTGACGGCCCTGGGCCAGTTGTTGGAGAGCGGCGTCGGCGTCTTTTTCTAGTCCCGAAACGTCCTCGATGGCTTTTTTCAGGACATCCGAAAACGTCGGCCCCGAGGTCGGCGCGGCGTCGCCCGTCTGAACCCGCTGTCGTTGCGGGTCCATCGACTGAAGCGACTGCAACCGGCTTTGGAGCGTGATGTCCTTCATCGTGCGTTTACCGTCCCAGTTCGAGCGCCTTCTTCGCCGCCTCTTTCGCCGCCGTGATCGCCGAGAGATTCGCCTCGTAACTGCGCGAGGCACCCATGAGCCCGACCATCTCTTCCATCACGTTGATGTTCGGGTACAGCACGTATCCCTCGTCGTCGGCATCGGGGTGTCCCGGCTCGTACACCCGGACAGGATCCCGTCCGTCCTTCACGACCTTGTCCACACGAACCTCATAGAGTTTCCGCTGCTGGTCCAGGACGGAAGCAAATTCAGTGCCGTTCGGCGCGGCGCGAAACAGCGGCGTCATCCGCTCGTAAGGCCGCCCGTTCACCCCGCGCGTGGTGTTCACGTTCGAGAGATTCGAGCTGAGCACCTCCATGCGAAGCCGCTGGGCGGCGAGGCCCGAGGAGCCGATCTTGAGGACGTTCATCAAACCCATTGCCTGTACTCCGTGAGGGGTTCCGGATGCCGATCCCTCACAAAGCAAGCCCGATGCCATTCCGATACGCGATCTAAGCTCATGAAATTTATCGACTTTTGTGGCGTCCCGGGCGAGCACGGCCCGGAATATTTTTTCCACATCAGGCAGTTTCGTCCTCGCAAATGTCAGACTCGTCGCCGCCCGGCCCGTCTCCCGCGTCGGCCGCGCCGTATTCGTGCAGCTTGTTGCGCAACGTGCGGATCGAGATCCCCAGCAATTTCGCGGCCTTGGTGCGATTCTGTCCCACGTCGCGCAGGGTCAATTCGATCAGGCGGCGCTCCATATCGCGCAGGCTCGTGCCGGTCGACAGGCGCACCCCATCCTCGTCCTTGGCGTCCGCCGCGGATTCAACCTGTCGATTTTCCACGATAAAAAGCGACGCCGGGCCCACGACGGGTCCGTCGCAGAGCAGCACGGCGCGCTCGATCGTGTTCGCGAGTTCGCGGACGTTGCCGCGCCATTCGTATTTTTCGAGCAGGTCGGCCGTCTCGCCGGCGAGAGTGAGCTGCGGTCGTCCATGCTTCTTCGCGGCGGCGTCCACAAAGTGCTGCGCCAAAAGTCTGACGTCACCTTTCCGTTCCCGCAGGGGCGGTAACGTCAATGGAATGACGTTCAGGCGATAGAACAGGTCTTCGC
>CAZPJD010000207.1:0-11109 GCA_964586775.1 uncultured bacterium
CATCCTGGATTCGATCGGGCGCGTGTCGTCGATCGAGGGCTTCGTTACCGACATCACCGAACGCAAGCGCGCCGAGGACCAATTGCGCTTGCTGGCGACGCGCGACCATCTGACGGGCCTGTTCAACCGGCGGCACTTCTGGGAGTTGCTGGTCAAGCGGATCGACGAATCCCGCGCCGAGAGCCGCCGCCTGAGCGTCGGGATCGCGGATCTCGACGGCTTCAAGCAGATCAACGACGTGTTCGGACATCGCGCCGGGGACGACGTGCTCAAGAGTTTCGGCGAGATCGTTCGCCGCGAGCTACGCCCAATGGATTTCGCGTGCCGATACGGCGGCGACGAATTTTGTCTGGTCTTTCCCGACTCGGGCGCGCGTCAGGCCGTGGTGTGCGCCGAGCGAATCCGGCGGCGATTCGGGCAGGAGCAGGTCGTGATCGGCGGCGAGCGGCAACACAGCCCGTCGGTGTCGATCGGCATCGTGGAGCTTGCGGCGCACCACGGCGGCGCGCAGGATCTCGTCGATCACGCCGACCGCGTTCTGTATCTCGCCAAGCAGGCTGGGAAAAACCGCACGCTGGACGGCCATGACCATCCCGAAGCGCACGACGCGACCTTGCCGGCGCGCCAAGACACCCTGAAACCCTGAACACGCGCGAAAAGACGATCGACCGGCGGGGGCTTCGGAAACGGTCCGCGGGGCCTCAAATCGCCGAAATCATATTGACACACCAAGTGCGCGGCGATAGCGTCACCTTTCCCCGGCTTCGCGGGCTTTATCCGGTCACTTGCGCGATTTCGAAAACGAATCGACCACGCGGATGCGACAGCGGTCGCGCGCGGCGTCGGGGCGGCATCGATGAAAGCGAACGGCAATTCGGCCGGCGGTGCGTCCGATCCGGCCCGATCGAATCCCTTATCCCGAACCGGGCCGGTGCTGCGCGCCGTCCCCACGCAGGAGGTGTCGTCGATGGAAGACCGGAAGAACGTGCCCTTCGTGTCAGGCCTCGCGTTGATCCTTTCCGCGCTCGCCCTGCTCTTGATCGGCATCAGCCAGATCAATCCGTCGCCCTATGACGAGACGATGGAAGAGGTCGTGGACAAGCGCTTCTCCGATATGGAAAGCCGCGTCAATCTGATGATCGAGGCGCGGCTGCAGCAGCTCGCCAAGGCCGAAGAGAACGCGGCGATCCGCGAGCTCAAGACCTTCCAGGCCCAGCTTCAGGATTGGGTCGTCTCCAGCCAGGCCAACGGGTATTCCGAAAAGGTGAAGGCCATCGCGGCGCAGATCGACATGCTCGTCGCCGACATGGAAGGCAAAAAGGTCGAGGCTCCGGCCCCCGCGGCGCCCGCCGCGCCCGCGACGCCCGAAGCCGCCGCGCCGGCTCCGCCCGCCGAGGCGCCCGCCGCGAAGTAATCCTCAAAGGGTCGAAAAACGAAACGCCCGCGAGCCGATCGGTTCGCGGGCGTTTTTCCGTTTCACACGGACGATTCAGGCGTTCAGATAGTGCCGCACGATCGGCAGCACCGACCGCGCGAACGTGACCTTCGTCCCCTCGAAGTCGTCGAACATGTAGCTGAAATAGTCGAACACGTGCGGCGGCCGTGCGTAGTCGAAGGCCAGCGGTACGGGGCCGAACTCCTCGATCGACATGTACTCCTCGACGCTCGTCGGCCCGCCCGTGAGCATGCCGATCACGCCGAAGTTGCGAAAGACCTTGCGGAAGCTTTCGAAAAGCTGCTTCTGCGACGGATACGCTTCCACCACGCGCTGCTTGCCCGCGAGTTCGTCGGCCGTCAGGCGGATGCGCATCCGCGTGCCCGGATACAGCGGGTGAAAGCGCATCGCGATCAGGATGGTGTATTCGTATTCGGGCAGGTGAAAAAACGGGATTCGCACGCCGCGCTCGCGCTCGATTTCGCGCAGGGCGAGCGCCGTGAAAAAGTGCGTCAGATCGTGTTCGGGCTGCCCACCCTGATAGGCGCAGGTGAAGACCGCGTCGGGCTCGTGCTCGTCGATCACGCGACGCACCCGCGCGCGGATCTCGTCGAAAAACCCGTGCAGGTCGCGCATCGTCTTTTCGCCCGAATACAGCCACGCCATGCGGCGGTAGATCTCGACCTCCGAGAAATCCAGGCACTCGGTGTGACCTTCGGGAATGCCGACCGCGCCCACCGCGTTCACGGCCTCCTTCTTGCGGATCTCGGCGTATTCGGCGGGCGTGACGCCCATCTGAAAATACAGGCCGTCGCCGTTCGTCAGCCACGTGAAGCGCGTCTTGGGTCCCAGGCGCTGGATCAGCCCCGCGTAACCCAGTTCGTCGTCCTGATGCGCGATCAAAAACAGCGGGCGGGCAAGGTCCTTGGCCCACGCGCAAAACGCATCTCCGCGCGCGTATCGCGATTCCCGGCTCATGGAAATTCCCCCGTGCAGGCCCGAAGCGGGCACCGATTTGTGCCACGAAGGACGCCGAAGGGCAATGGCGAGGCGTTCGCGGCGATTCGGATTGAGTCACACCGCCGCGATCCATATGATGGTCGCATGACGCTTCGGATAAAGGCAATCGCGATCTTCGCGATCTTGTACACGTCGGTCACTTACGCGCAGGACACGCGCGAGTTCGAGGGCCGCTACGTCGGGACCGGCTACGTCTACAACGAGAAAGGTGAGCTCGCCAAAACCGATCTGCGCATGGACGTGCGTCCCCGGGACGACGGCACCTATAGCGTGGAGATGGGCTACTTTCGCGACGCGGTGGCGAAGTTTGCGTCGGTCAAGGCCGACGGGCCGTTTCGCTTGGTGGTGGACGAGGAGGTCGGCGGTGTTCCGGGCGGCGCGCGCGCGACGGGGCAGATCGTGACCGAGGACGGTTCCACCGCCGCGGGGACCATCGAGGTCCGCACCGCCGGCGAGTCGCCAAAGACCCTGCGGACCATCAAGTTTCACGTGAAACGGCTCGCCGAAAAAACGCCCCGGAAGTGACGGACGAAGTGACGGATGAAGTGACGGATGTCGCGTGCGCGCGGCGATTTCGATTGACCGGGCGGCGTGCGATTCTTAAATTGTGCGCGGGGATGTCATCGGCGCGCGACGACGCGTGGCGACGCCGCTTTGCCCATAGAAATGAGGCGATCATGAACAAGGTCACGATTGTCGGAACGGGCCCGGCGGGGCTCACGGCGGCCATCTATGCCGCGCGCGCGCAACTGCAGCCCGTCATGTACGCGGGTTTGCAGCACGGCGGCCAGCTCACGACCACGACCGAGGTCGAGAATTTTCCGGGATTCGCGCACGGTGTCATGGGCCCGAACCTGATGGCCGAGATGACGGCGCAGGCCGAGCGGTTCGGCACGAAGATCGTTTACGACATGGTCACGAAGACCGACTTGTCCAAGCCGCCGTTCAAGCTGTGGGTGGGCAAGGATGTCGTCGAAACGCAGACCCTCATCATCGCCACGGGAGCGACGGCGAGGACGCTCGGGCTGCCGGGCGAATCGACGCTCATGGGCCGCGGGCTGTCGACGTGCGCCACATGCGACGGGTTTTTCTATCGCGGGCGCAAGGTGGCGGTGACCGGCGGCGGCGACTCGGCGATGGAGGAGGCGGCGTACCTCGCGAACCTCGCGTCCGAGGTCTATCTCGTCCACCGGCGCGAGCAGTTCCGCGCGTCGCCGATCATGGTCGAGCGCGTGCGCAAGAATCCCAAGATCAAGATGATGATCCCGTATGTGATCGACGAGCCCGTGGTCAAGGACGAGGTGGTGGCGGGGCTGAAGCTGCGTCACCGGGACACGGGCGTCACCGAGGAGATCGAGGTGGACGGCCTGTTCATGGCGATCGGCCACACGCCGAACTCCGACGTCTTCAAGCCGTGGATCGAGACCGACGAGCAGGGCTACGTGCGCGTGCACGATTTCACGAAGACCAACGTCGAGGGCGTCTTCGCTGCGGGCGACATCTCCGATCCCCATTTCCGGCAGGCGATCACCGCGGCGGGGATGGGGTGCCAGGCGGCGATTCAGGCGCAGCGGTATCTCGAGCACCTGGAGGCGTCGCACTGACCGCCGAATCGAAAGGGAGCGTATTCGCGCGGCGTCGGCGTTGGTTCGTCGGCGCCGCGATCGTTTTCGCGCTCGTCGCGCTCGACAACCTGCGCGAGCCGCCGCGCCAGGTCACCGCGCGCGCGCTGGTCGCCGCCATCGATGGCTACAAGACGCACCTCGCGCCGAGCGTCCCCTCGCACTGCCGATTCACGCCGACGTGCAGCCAATACGCGCGCATGGCGATCCTGAAATACGGTTCTATTCGCGGATCGCTCAAGGCCGCGTGGCGCATCGCGCGGTGCTCGCCATTCACCACCACGCGCGGCGAGGACTACCCCTGACGCACACGCGCGCGCGTCAGGCGAGATTGGCCGAGGGCGGCGGCTCCTCGCCGTCGTCGGGCGCGGGCTTGGGCTTGGATTCGGGTGCGTGCGACAGCGAAGGCGGCGGCTCGTCGTCCGCGTAGATGTTCTCCCAATCCACCGGCTTCTTATCGGGCTGGGTCGGGCGCACGGCCTTGAGTTCATCCTCATACTTCTCACGGTCGGTGCGTCGCGCGGGCGGCTTGGGCGCGTCGGATTTCGCTCCGCGCTTGAGCGCGCTGGTGCTGGGGCCGAGCCGCATCATGGTGTCGCCGCCGAGGACGCGACCGATGGCGAAGGGCAGGGCGAGGGCGATCGCGCACAGCGGCAGTGTGACCGGCAGATTGGGCAGGCCCGGCAAGAAGAGCGCGCCGACGGACTTGGGGTCGAGCATGCGCGGGATCGCCTTCGGCGTCTTGCCGAAGACGTCCACGATGCGCTGCGGCTCGGGGCCGGTCGCCGTGCGATTCATGATGCCCGCCGCCATGCCTAGGGCGGAGACGAGCGAGAGGTAGAGGAAGAACAGCCAAAACGCGGGCTTGAGCACGATGCCCGAGAGCGTCATCAGGTGATACTCGATGAAGCTTCCGATCAGCACGCACAGCAGCGCGACGACGGGCAGAAGGTTGGCGGCGTCGAACGGCGCATCCGCCGCGCGGCCGAGCAACAGCGCGGTCCACGCCGCGATGAGCACGACGACCACGTACATCGGCCGGCGCGTGTTGGGATCGTAGCGAAGATTCAGGATGCCGAAGAACGCGAGTACGAGCTGCGGCATTGCGGCGAAGAGCCCCGTCGCGCGTGCCGAGAGGATCGGGTTTTGCGGTTCGACGATTGCCCTGAGCGCGGCCCGCCAGCCGCCGGGCACGATGAGAATCTGCGCCGCGTGCGCCGTGACGCTGGATTCGGTGTAGCGCCCCACGAGCCCGGCGATCACATCGCCTCCCGGGCCGCGCAGCGCGCCGTGAAACATCGCCGAGTTGTAGATCGCGAAGAGGGCCGCGCCGAGCGCGAAGGGACCGAAGATCCACAGCGCCTTCGTGCGGGGGGTCACGACCTGGCGGATCTGAAACATGAGCAGCGCGAAGAAAAGCGGAACGAGCAGCAGCGTCAGATCGTGGACGAGCAGCGCCAGGCCGAGAGCGACGCCGAGCATCAGACTCTGGCCGGGGCGGTCGTAACCGCTGCGCAGGCGCTGATAGCCGTACACGATGGCCAGCAGCACGGGCGTGGCGAACGTGGCGCCGTTCACGCGGCCCGAGGCGGGCAAGGCGAGGGTGGAGAGCGCGAAGACCATCGCGGCGTATTGCGATGCGCGCGGGCGGCAGCCGAATTCGACGCAGATCCAATAGATCAGCCATGTCGCGAGCGCCATGGCGACGCACGCCGCTCCCGCGAAAAACTGACGAGCGACGCCGACGGGGATTTGCTCCGGCGCGGTCGCGAAACTCTTCTCGACAAGCGAAGCACCGATCGCCCACGGGAGCGCGAGCATCGCCGCGCCGGGTCGTTCCACCGGCGGCGCGGGCGGCGTGGCGACGGGCGGCGCATCCCCGTCCGGGGCGGGGACAGATGGCGTTATATCGACACCCGTCCAATTGCGCGCGAGTGCGAAGTGCGCCTCGTCCCGAGCGTCGATCAGGCCGGAGTGCGTGCACGCAAAAAAAGCGGCCAGCGCCGTCAGGGCGAACCACTGCTTCCATGCCGGAATCATCGACGCACATTAGCGGCGAAACGCACCGCGAAAAAGGGGGCGAGGTGCAGCCAACGAGGCCGTGCCGAAGGACGCACTTTGAGCGCGCTTGACGCGGACGCGAAGCTTTGAAGAAATGGCGCGACCGAAGGACGGGGACCGATGACGACCGAAGCGCCGGAAGGCCAGAAGCCCGCGTACGCGAAATCGAAGATCGACGGCGAGAGCTTCGCCGGGCGCGATCTGCGCGGCGCGGACTTTCGCAAGGCGCGCATCGCGAACGCGGATTTCACCGGCGCGGACCTTTCGGGCGCGGACTTCACGGGCGCGAAACTCGACGGCGCGAACTGGACGAATGTCCGGGCCGAGGGCGCGTGCTTCAAGTCTGCCTCGTTCGAGCGATGCGTGTTTCGCGGCGCGACCTTTGCCGGATGCGATTTCTCGCGGGCGTCATTTCGCGAGGTCGAGTGGGTCGACGTCGACGAGCGGGCCGGGAAATTCACCGAAACCGCGTTCACGGCCATCATGTTTCGCGGCGGGCGCTTCGTCGAGAGCCAGTGGTTGGAGTCGAACTGGTCGAAGTGCCGCGTCGAATCCGTCCGATTCGAGCGCGTGCGTATGGAGGCGTGGCGCGCGCCGTCGCTCGTCGTTCAGTCCGCCGCCTTCCACGACTGCACGCTGCTCTACGCCGATCTGCTCTCGGCGAGGTTCGACGGGGCGAACTTCACCGAATGCCGGATCACCGAAACGGACCTCGCGGGCTCGAAGTGGAGCGCTTCGCGCATCGAACGGTGCGACCTCGCGAAGACCGAGTTCACCACGGGCGATTTTCGGGAGTGCGTCATCGCCGAATGCGCCGTGCGCAAGGCGAATTTCCGATACGTGACCGGCCTCGACGACGAGGCGATGGCGCGGCTCGGCGAGGGCGGCGCGCGCGTCAGCCGCTACCTGCCGCATCGCGTGGGGCGCTGGCTGACGGGCACGAAGACGGGTCGCATCGCGCTCGCGACGATCATCACCACGGTGGCGGCCGCGGCGGCGTGGGTCCACTTCGATCCGCGCTGGTGGGGCACCGAAAAACTCTACCGCGAGATCGAGCGCGCGGGACAGCGCGAGCAGACCGGCCGAGTGGAACGTCTGACGGAGTATTTGGTCGTGCGTCTTGCGGAAGAGGCCGAACGCATCCCTGAGACGCGCATCGGTCTCGCCCGCGCCTATCAGCGCATCGGCAAGACCAAAGAAGCCGTCGAGGTGCTGACGACGCTGCTCTCGAACGAGAAGACGGAGCCGAACCTGCTGCTCGAGGCCGTCACCTTCATGGCGCAGATCGAGTGCGACGCGGCCCGGTTCGACGGTCTCGAGGACATGTTGCGCCGCGTCTTTGCGACGAAAGCCGAGCCCGAGATGAAGCGCCATTCGGCGGTGACGATCCTCTACGCCGTCATGCCGACGGGGCGGCGCGACATCGCCGATCGCCTGTTCGATCTCGCGCTCGCGAACCTCGCCGATCAGCCCGAGGCCGTCGCGGAGCTGTCGGTGATGCGCGCGCAGTCGCGCCTCGACGAGCCGGGCCGCGTGCCCGAAGCGGCGGAGCTCGACCGTCTGCTCGGCATGGTCGCGTCGATGGGGCCGGGTGAACGCACCAACCTCGTGCGCATCCTGATCCGCGCGGGGCGCTTCGACGACGCCGCGCGACAGATCGACGCGCTGCTCGCGCGAAACGATTTGCAGCCGCGCGAGCGGGGCGACGCCATGTCGCAGCGGGCGCAGCTCGAAATCGCGCGCGGAAACGACGAAGCGTTTCTCGCGGCGATCGTTGAGGTGATGGATGCCACGGTGGAGGACGACGCGAAGCTGAACGCGGTGCAGGAGTCCGTCGGGCTGCTCGCCGAGCGGCAGCGCCACGAGACGCTGTCGCGCGTGGTCGATATCGCGCGCGAGCGCATGGCGAAAAACAAACAAAGCGTGAAGGACCTGCGTCTTCTGCGCATCAACACGCTGACCGGCACGCCGCTCAAAGAAACGGCGCTCGCCGACCTGCGCGACCTGGCGGCGAAACCGGCCGAGCTGCGCGAGGTGGAAAAGCTCCAACTCGCGGCGGTGTACGCGAACCTGGGCGACGACGAAGGCGCGCGGCGCCTGCTCGCGGCGATGGGCGACGAGGCGCAGCTCCCCGTCTACCAGCGTCACGAGCGCATCGGCCTTGCGACGCAGATCGATTTGCGCGCCGGGAAACAGGACGGGCTCGACGCGGCGGTCGAACGGCTTCTCGCGCTGCCCGGCGGGTCGGAACCGAAGCTGAATGTGGCCCGCGAGATCATGGGCACGCTCGGCGCGCGGCAGGATTTCGACGCGATCGACCGCGTGGCAAAGACCGTGCTTGCGAAGCTCGGCGGCGAGCCGCGCGTGGACTACGAGATCCGCTATGCGCGCGCGCAGGCGTTCATCTATGGTCCGCGCAGCGCGGAGGCGATCACCGACTTCGAGTACCTGCTCAAGATCCCGCCCGCCAATCCCGGCAAACGGCTGACGTTGCTCGAAGGCGTGCTCGCGGCGTATCGCAACGCCGGCCGTATGGACAACGCGGCGCGCACGATCGAGACCATCGCGCGCGAGTACCCCGAGCAAAGGGAATTTCTGCTGGGTGCGAAGATCGAGGACGCGCAGGTTCTGCGCAATCGTGGCGACAAGACCGGCGCCGAGAAAAAGCTGCTCGAATCGCTGGACGAGGCGACGAGCAGCGAGGCGCGCTCGCGCGTGCTCAACGCGCTCGCGGCCCTGTATCTCGAAATGAATCGGTTCGACGCGGCGGCGTCGCGGCTGGATGAATCGCTGGCGGTTGCCGCGCCCTACAGCGAGGGATGGCTGGAAGCGCAGGCGCATCGGGCGGGGATGTTGCAGCAGCGTGGCGAGAACGCCAAAGCGCTCGCCGAGCTGGACGCGGTGCTCGCGAAGCCGATGCCGCCGTCGTATGAGGAGTGGCTGCGCGGCACGCGCGTCAACGTGCTGGCGGCGCTCGGCCGGCTCGCCGAGGCGATCGACGAATGCCGGCGCGTCATCGCGATCACGCCCGATGCCACCTCGAAGGCGTATCACCGCCTGAATCTGGCGCAGTATCAGTGGCAGAGCGGTGCGAAGGACGAGGCGAGCCGCGAGTGGGATGAGCTGGCCGGTCCGTCGTACCCGCCCGACGTGCGTCAGAGCGCGTGGGAGCGAATGGCGCAGGCGCGGATGGACGCGAAGGATGGGCCGGGCGCGATCGCGATCGCGAAGCGCATGGAGGACGCGGTGAAGCCCGACGCCGCGCTGGTGCTCGCCGCGCGCGTCATGGCGGCGGGTCTGTATCAGCTTCAGGCGGATCAGGCGGGACTGCTCGCGACACTCGGCAAGATCGCCGCCGAACCATTGCCCGAGCGTCTGCCGCCCTCGGCGATGAACCTCGCCTCGCTCGACACCTCGGACTCCAAGGTGCGCGCCGTGCTGTCGACGATTTTCGAGCGATACGAAGAGGGCGCGAAGAAGGTCGGCGACGATCCGTCGTATTGGGGCGCGCGGATCGCCCGCGGGCAGATGCTGGCGTTCGAGACCAATCCCGACGACGCGCGGCCCGTGCTCGACGATGTGCGCAAAAACGCCCTCGATCCCAACGTGCGCACGCAGGCCGCATTCGCCCTCGCGCAGGCCGAGTCGCGGGCGGGCAAGGCGAGCGCCGCGCGGGAGATCTACACGGCGCTTGCCAAGGAATTCGCCGATCGCGACGACGTGCAGGTGCAGTGCGATCTGGGGTTGGCCGAGGTCGAGAAGCAGCGGAACAACTCGGCGCAGGCGCTCGTTCATCTGGATCGGGCTTATGCGCGTTGCAAGGACCCGGGGGTGTGCTGCCAGATTCTCGGCGACATGATCCATCACCATCGCGTGCAAAAACGCGACGACGCGGTGAAAAACGTGTTCAAGATCGTGCTGGAGAAGTATCCCGATTGCTGGCTCGCCGCCGAAGCGCGGGAGCCCGAGCAGCCGCCGGCCGAGTGAGCTACTGCCGCCCGACGTGCGCCTTCAGGCGATCGAGCGTCGATTCGAGCGCGGGGAAATCCTGCGCGATGATCTTTCGCGTGACGCGGGATTTCTCGCCGACGTGCTCTTCTTGCCGCGCGAGCCCCATCGCCACGAAGCGACGCAGCGCCGTCTCGAAGTGCGTGCGATGGACGGCCTCGGGGTAGGCGATCTCGCCGATGCCCGCGAGCACGCGCCCGCGTTTCATCATGCGCTTCAGCCAGTCCTTGTCCGAATACGACGACTCGCGGTGTTTCCACAACGTGGATGCGACGACATAGTAGCTTTCGAGATAGCAGTGGATCGCGCTCGCGAAGAGCCACGCCGCTTGCCGTCCCGCCGACGAAAGCACGAGGCCCTGATCCGAATCCGCGACGAATCCCTTTCCGGTGAAGTATTCGAGGGCTTCGTTGAAACGCGGTCGTTCGTGCGCTTCGTCGTGCGTCGCGCGGGGACCATAGATGAGCTCGCCCGCCAGCACCGAACGCAGAAACACGAACGTGCCGAAGAGTCGATCGGCGGGCGCGGGGCCATCGGCGCCCAAAAACGCGGCCGCGGCGATCGCCACATCCTGGTATTGATGGATGACCGAGTTGCGGTGCAGCGTGAGTGGAAGGCGCTGCTCCTCGTCCACCATCACGATCGTCTCTTCGGGGTCGTCCGCGTCGTCGTTTTCGATGCGGACCGTCTTGTCTTTCGCGGCGACGTCGATCACGCGCCGAATCCATTCCGAACCCGCGCGTTCGCCGTCGTACAGCTCGCCACCCCGACTGATGATGCACTCCTGCAGCAGTTGCACCTGCTCGACGAGCGTCGGCAGCAACGCGCCGCGCTTGGGGGACGAGAGCAGGGCGGTAGCCAGCAGCGCGTAGGGCCGCGCCTTGGCGCGATGGTTGATGCGCCACGTGACCTCGTAGGCGATGTTCGACGCGAGCGCCATTTGTCCGGAACGGTCGGGCGGGA